>NZ_NEVB01000253.1:0-63608 GCF_002259925.1 Aeromonas sp. A35_P
TAGGGAAGGTGCGAACAAGTGGATCGCACCTTCATCATGAGTAATATGCCCACATTTTAAAATTTCATTACTTCAAAATTCGGACGTATTTACTCCCAAATCTGACTTTTTGTTCCATTACCCCCCCCTTTTCGGGGCTTACCTCGCATTTTGGACGCAGCTACCCCATCCCCGTATCATCTGCTCCACTCGAAACAGATTCGCCAGCGTAAACAACATCGCCAGTTGGTTGTCGTTCTTCCGCAGCCCCTTGTACCGTGCTTTCACAAAGCCAAACTGACGTTTGATGAGCCGGAACGGATGTTCCACTTTGGCGCGGACGCTGGACTTGAGCCTCTCAAAAGCAATTACTGTCTTGTTTTTACGAGGATGCTTTTTGAGTTCCTTGAGTTTGCCAGGGCGCCTGGCAATCGCCCATTCAGCCTTCACATCGGCCAGCTCTTCACGGTTTTCTGCCCCCTGATATCCCGCGTCAGCGAACACAAACTCTTCCTTGCCATGGAGCAGATTCCCCACCTGATTGAGGTCGTGCTCGTTGGCTGACGTGGTCTCCAGACTGTGGGTGAGGCCACTCTTGGCATCAACGCCGATATGAGCCTTCATGCCGAAATACCACTGATTGCCTTTCTTGGTCTGATGCATCTCGGGGTCACGCTCTCCCCGCTTGTTTTTGGTGGAGTTGGGGGCTTCGATGATAGTGGCATCGACCAGCGTGCCTTGCTTCATCATGATGCCAGCGTCACAGAGCCACTGGTTGATGGCCTCGAATAGTTGGCGTGCCAGTTGGTGCTGCTCCAGCAGATGCCGGAAATTCATGATGGTAGTGCGGTCAGGGATAGCCTGGTCCAGGGAGAGTTTGGCAAACAGACGCATTGAGGCAATTTCGTAGAGTGCGTCCTCCATGGCGCCGTCGCTGAGGTTGTACCACTGCTGCATACAGTGAATGCGGAGCATGGTATCGAGTGGGTAGGGACGACGCCCGTTACCAGCTTTGGGATAGACGGGTTCGATGACCCCCAGCATCCTTGGCCATGGGAGCACAGCCTCCATGCGAGCCAAGAATATCTCTTTACGGGTTTTACGGCGTTTGCCATTGAACTCGCAGTCCGCGAAGGTGAGCTGGTGACTCATGCTGAACCTCATCCCTGATGCCAAGTGGGGTTCATGATCTCACATCAAGGACTTTTTCGCACTTTCCCTTGGTGGAGGAGGGGGAACTGGATCCGGAGGAGAGCCTGGTGCTGTATGGGCTGGACTCCCTCAGTATCATGCGCTTTACCGCAGAGCTGAAGGCACAGGGGGTCGATGTCGGTTTTGACGAGCTGGCGCGCAGGCCCACCTTGTCAGCCTGGTGGGCGCTCCTGAGCGGCTCCCAGGCGGCCTGACTGGCTGTATATATTCAATTCATTTCACGCATTGCTCTTATCATTCAGCAAGGGCGGCGCCAGATCATGGCGCTCGCCACGGACACCATCATGACGCTGTCAGCAGAAGATCAGCACAGGCTCGAGCAGTTTTGGCAGTTCTGCCTTACCCATCAGTATTTCAATGTCGGTTATCCGGAGGCTGCCGACTTTGATTATTCCCAGCTGCACAAGTTTTTACAGTTTTCTATCAATAACTGTGGCGACTGGGGCGCGCCAGGAAATTATTTGCTCAATACCTTCGAATTTGAGCGAGAGGTCATGCACTATTTCTCATCGCTATTTTCAATCCCGTCAGAGCAGAGCTGGGGTTATGTGACCAATGGCGGTACCGAAGGCAATATGTTTGGCTGTTATCTTGCCAGAGAGTTGTTTCCTGAAGGCACCCTCTATTATTCACAAGAGACACACTATTCGGTTGCCAAAATAATCAGGTTGCTGCGGATCAAGGCCAAGGAAATTCCCACTCTACCCACCGGGGAAATTGACTGCGATAAATTGGCAGAGCAGATAGTGGATGATGGCGAGCGTCATCCCATCATATTTGCCAATATAGGTACCACCATGAAGGGAGCGGTCGATGACATCGGCGCCATTCAACGGCGGCTGTCGGCCATCGGCATCCCGCGTCAGGACTACTACCTGCACGCGGATGCAGCCCTGAGTGGCATGATACTGCCGTTTGTGGACGATGCGCCGGCCTTTTCATTTGCCGACGGCATCGATTCCATCAGTGTCTCGGGTCACAAGATGATGGGGTCGCCGATCCCCTGTGGCATCGTGCTGGCCAGGCGGCGTTTTGTGGATCGCATCGCCGTGGAGGTGGACTACATCTCGGCCAGCGATCAGACCATCAGCGGATCGCGCAACGGCTTCACGCCCCTGTTGATGTGGGCCGCCATCAAGGGGCGGACGCTGGCCCAGTGGCGTGAGCGGACCGGGCGCTGCCTGGCCATGGCCCAGCAGCTGGTGGAGCGGCTGAATCAGCAGGGGGTGCCGGCCTGGCGGCATCCGCACTCCATTACCGTGGTCTTCCCGCGCCCCTCGGAGCGCACCTGGAAGCGTCATTGCCTGGCGACCTCGGGTGAGCACTCCCACCTCATCACCCTGCCTCATCATCACAGCCTTCATCAGCTGGAGGCGGTGATCCGCGACATAGTGCGGGATCTCGGCCCGGCGGCCGAGCCCACCGGCTGCGCGCACCCTGTGCTCGCCTGCTCCGCATAAAAAGAAAAAGCCATTGTTTCCAATGGCTTTTTCACGCTATCGAACCGATGTCATTCGATGTTCTGGATCTGCTCGCGCATCTGCTCGATGAGCACCTTCAGCTCCACGGCGGACTGGGTCACCTCGGCGTTGATCGACTTGGAACCGAGCGTATTCGACTCGCGGTTGAACTCCTGCATCATGAAGTCGAGGCGACGGCCACAGGCGCCACCCTTCTTCATGATTTTGTTGGTCTCGCTGATGTGCATTTCCAGCCGATCCAGCTCTTCCGCCACGTCGATCTTCTGGGCCAGCAGCACGATCTCCTGCTCGATGCGGGCCGGATCCAGCTCCACCTTGGCTTCGGCCAGCCGGTCGGTGAGCTTCTGGCGCTGCCACTCGATGATCTGCGGCAGGTGCACGCGCACCTTCTTCACTTCTACCTGAATACCGGCCAGACGCTGTTCGATCAGCGCCTTGAGGTTGGCCCCTTCGCTGGCGCGGGAGGCGAGGAAATCTTCCATGGTCTGGTCAAAACCGCCGAGCAGCTCGGTGGCGACCACGTCCATGTCCTGCTCGGCGGCAGCCATCACGCCCGGCCAGCGCAGCACGTCGACCGGATTGAGCTGACCCTGGCCCGCCTCTTTCATCACCCAGTTGGCGCTGTCGATGATGAGCTTGGCCAGCTCTTCATTGATGTGCAGCTGACTGGCAGCGGCCTGGGCGGCCTCGAAGCGCAGGTTGCACTCCACCTTGCCGCGCTGCAGCTTGGCGCGGAAGCGCTCACGCAGAACCGGCTCCAGGCTGCGCAGTTGTTCCGGCAGGCGAATGTAGGTCTCCAGATAGCGCTGGTTGACCGAACGAATTTCCCAAACGGCTGTGCCCCAGTCGCCCTTGAGTTCCTTGCGGGCGTAGGCGGTCATGCTGTGAATCATTGATTGTTCCGGGCTTGATGAAGTGTGGGGCCAGTATACTCAGCCAGGCCTGCTCCGTCAGCCGACAGCGTGGTTTTAGCGGCTGATATTTGGGGCGGGATCACTTATAATCGCCCGCCAATTTGAGCCAGCCCAGAGGTCCGTCCCATGTCACGTCCCAGCGATCGCACTGCCGCGCAGCTTCGTCCGGTCACCATTACCCGCCACTTCACCAAGCATGCTGAAGGGTCCGTGCTGGTGGAATTCGGCAACACCCGCGTGCTCTGCACCGCCAGCGTCGACACCAGCGTACCGCGCTTCCTGAAAGGGAAGAACCAGGGCTGGGTCACTGCCGAGTACGGCATGCTGCCGCGCTCCACCCACTCTCGGATGAACCGCGAAGCGGCCTCCGGCAAGCAGAGCGGCCGCACCCTGGAGATCTCCCGCCTGATCGCCCGCTCCCTGCGCGCCGCGGTAGACCTGACCGCGTTGGGCGAGCACTCCATCACAGTTGACTGCGACGTGCTGCAGGCCGACGGTGGCACCCGTACCGCCGCCATCACTGGTGCCTGTGTGGCGCTGGTGGATGCGCTGAACTGGATGGTGGAGAAGGGCATGATCAAGCAGAGCCCGCTCAAGCAGATGATCGCCGCCGTCTCCGTCGGCATGTTCGAAGGGGAAGCCATCTGCGATCTGGAGTACATCGAAGACTCCGCCGCCGAGACCGACATGAACGTGGTGATGACCGAAGATGGTCGCATCATCGAAGTGCAGGGCACCGCGGAGGCCGAACCCTTCACCCACGAAGAGCTGCTGGCCATGCTGGCGCTCGCCAAGGGCGGCATCGCCGACATCATTGCGCTGCAGAAGCAGTCGCTTGCATGATTTTAAAAACGCGGCATTGACCGCGTTTTTTTATACCCCCACACAAGACAACGACAAGCCAAGCAAGGAGCCAGAATGAAAGCCTACCAGCGTCAATTTGTCGAGTTCGCCCTGGAGAAACAGGTCCTCAAATTCGGTGAGTTCACCCTGAAATCCGGCCGCAAGAGCCCCTACTTCTTCAACGCCGGCCTGTTCAACAGCGGCCGCGATCTGGCCCGTCTCGGCCGCTTCTATGCCGCAGCCCTGATGGATGCCGGCATCGAATTCGATGTGCTGTTTGGCCCGGCCTACAAGGGCATCCCCATCGCTTCCGCCACCGCGGTGCAGCTGGTGGAGCAGCACGACGTGGACGTGCCCTGGTGCTTCAACCGCAAGGAGGCCAAGGATCACGGTGAAGGCGGCAATCTGGTGGGCAGCCCGCTCAAGGGGCGCATCATGCTGGTGGATGACGTCATCACCGCCGGCACCGCCATCCGCGAATCCATGGATCTGATCCAGGCCAACGGCGCCTCCCTGGCTGGCGTGCTGATCGCGCTTGACCGTCAGGAGAAGGGCAAGGGCGAGCTCTCCGCTATTCAGGAAGTGGAGCGTGACTACGGCGCCCACATCATCGCCATCATCCAGATGAGCGACCTGATCGCTTATCTGGAAGAGAAGCAGGCCGAGCAGCCGGAGCTGGCTACGCAACTGGCCGCCATGAAGGCGTACCGCGCCCAGTACGGCATCTGAGCCGATCACACCGCGTAATAGTTGAATGCGGCGCCCGTTTGCTCTCTGGCAGCAAACGGGCGCCATTTTTTCATCTGCAAAAAGTGAGTTAGGTGGCTTGAGCTTACCCTTACAGTAAAGGTTAGGGTTTGCTGGTCGGTGCTCGTTCTGGCCGACGGGTTCCGGGGAGGAACAAGATGACCACTCATATTCAATTACCCATCCATCTGCAGCTGCCGCTCACAGGCATGAGCTGTGACAATTGTGCCAGCCGCATCACGACCGCCCTCAACAAGCTGGAGGGGGTCGAGGCGACCGTCAACTTCGCGCTGGAGCAGGCCGCCATCGACCTGGCCAGCCCCGACCGTTTGCCGGCGGTGCTGGAGAGCATTCAGGCACAGGGCTATGACTATGGCCACGAGACGCTCTCCTTCCAGATCAGCGGCATGACCTGTGCCGGTTGCTCGGCCCGCCTGAACAAGATGCTGGCGGCGCTGCCCGGCGTCATCTCCGCCGACGTCAACTTCTCGCTCGAGCAGGCCCGTATCGTGCTGGTACCCGGGATGCAGACGCCCGCAGGCCTGCGCGAGCAGATCGAGGCGCTCGGCTTTGGCGCCCAGCTGGCGCAGGGCTCGGCTAGCGGTCGCCGCCAGCAGTTGCTGGAGCGGGAAGCGCAGGAGGCCGCCAGCGCCCATCAGGCGCAAATCAGGGTCATCGTCTCGGCGCTGCTGACCCTGCCGCTGCTGGCGGGCATGCTGGCCATGGCCGGTCTGCTGCCCTGGCATCTGCCCGCCTGGCTGGAGCTGGTGCTCGCCACCCCGGTACAGTTCTGGATCGGGGCCCGCTTCTATCGCGGTGCCTGGCTCGCCATCAAGAACCGCTCCGCCAACATGGACGTGCTGGTGGCGACTGGTACCAGCACGGCCTACTTCTACAGCCTCTATCTGCTGCTGACCCTGGGGATGGCCGCCAGCGGCCAGCTCTATTTCGAGGCGAGCGCCATCATCATCACCCTGATCTCCCTCGGCAAGTTGCTGGAGGCCCGCGCCAGACGCAGCACCCAGTCCGCCATTCGCGAACTAATGGCACTGCGGCCGGAAACCGCCACCGTCTGGCGCGGTGAGAGCTGGCAGAGCGTCGCCATCGACGAGGTGCTGCGCGGCGATCGGCTGCGGGTGCTGGTGGGTGAGCGGGTACCGGTGGACGGCAGAATCGTGAGCGGCGAGAGCGAGCTGGACGAGTCGATTCTCACCGGCGAGAGCCTGCCGGTGCCGCGCGGCGAGGGCGACAAGGTGCTCGGCGGTGCCATCAACCGCTCCGGCGTGCTGGAGATCGAGGCCACTACCGTGGGGGAGGACTCCAGCCTCAGCAAGATCATCGCCCTGGTGGAGAGCGCCCAGATGGGCAAGGCCCCGCTGCAGCAGCTGGTGGACAAGGTCTCCGCCGTGTTCGTGCCGGTGGTGATGGCCATCGCCCTCTTTACCCTGCTGGTGTGGTACGCCATCGGCAACGATTTCGGTCAGGCGCTGCTGGCGGCGGTGGCGGTGCTGGTGATCGCCTGCCCCTGCGCGCTGGGGCTGGCCACGCCGGCCGCCATCGTCACCGGCACCGGGGTGGCGGCGCGCCACGGTATTCTGATCAAGGATGTGGATACCCTGCAGAAGGCCCACGCCATCAAGGCGCTGATCTTCGACAAGACAGGCACGCTCACTCAGGGGCGGCCGGTGCTGGCCAGCTGGAGCGGCAACGACGAGCAGTTGCGCCTTGCTGCTGCCCTGCAGCAGGCGAGCGAACACCCGCTGGCGCTGGCCATGCGCGAGGCGGTCGGTCAGGATGCCGTGCTGCCCCAGCCGGAGGCGGTGGAGGTGCGGGTCGGTGCCGGCATAGTCGGCCAGGTGGCGGGCCACTCGGTCGCCATCGGCAATGCCAGTCTACTGGCCCAGCTCGGTATTGAACCGCCACAACAGGATGAACGACCCGCCGACGGCGCGACCCGGGTCTGGGTGGCCATCGACGGCGTGGTGGTCGGCATAGCGGCCCTGGCCGATACCCTGCGCCCCGAGAGTCCGGAAGCCATCGCCACCCTGCGCCAGCGCGGCATCGCCAGCTGGCTGGTGAGCGGTGATGCGCCAGCGCCGGTGGCCCATATCGCCGCCAAGCTGGGGTTGGACGGGGCCTTCGACTCAGTGCTGCCGGCCGGCAAGGTGGAGAAGGTCGAGGCGCTGCGGGCGCAAACTCGCGGGCTGGTCGCCATGGTGGGGGACGGGGTCAACGACGCCCCGGCATTGGCGGCGGCGGACGTGGGCATCGCCATGGGTTCGGGTTCCGACGTGGCGATGGAGACCGCCGCCATCACACTCATGCGCTCTGATCCGCGGCTGGTGGCCGATGCCATCGACATCTCGGCGGCCACCTGGCGTACCATCCAGCAGAACCTGTTCTGGGCCTTCGTGTTCAACATCATCGGCATTCCGCTGGCGGCGCTGGGTTACCTCAGTCCCGAGCTGGCGGGGGCGGCCATGGCCCTGAGTAGCATCACAGTCTTGAGCAATTCCCTGTTACTGAAACGCTGGCAACCGCGGGCGCTTGCCCATGCCAGCCACCATGTCAGCACTGAATCGAACCGTTAAGGAGTCATCCATGAACATCAGCAAGGTAGCCAAGGCGACGGGACTGACCGCCAAGACCATCCGCTACTACGAGAGCATCGGCCTCATCTCGGCGCCGGTACGCAGTGACAACGGCTATCGCAGTTACACCGACTCGGCCCTGCGCGAGCTGCGCTTCGTCAAGCGGGCGCGGGAGACAGGCTTCAATCTGGAGGAGTGCCAGGAGCTGCTGGCGCTCTATCGGGACGAGCACAGAACCAGCGCCCAGGTGAAGAAGCTGGCGCAGGAGAAGATCGTCGATCTGCGCGCTCGCATCGCCGGCTTGCAGGCCATGCTCAGCTCCCTCGAGGGGCTGGTCGGCTGCTGCCACGGGGACGAGAACCCCGAGTGCCCGATCCTCGACGAGCTGGAGCGAGGCTGACTAACCGCTTAATAACGGACGTTTTATTGTTGGCTCCGAAGGGGTAGTGGTAGACTGTGCGGCTCTTGTACAGGGAGTACGCAGTTGACCCAGAGTGTGACACGTCAGGTAAAGCAGGCCATCATGGTCCAGCTCTATACCCACGCCTCATTCAGCCTGCCTTGCCTGGGTCTGCTGGCACTTGGCTGGAGCCTGCTGTTCCACGACTACCTGCCGGCCAGCGAGGCGCTCGGCTGGCTGGCGAGCGTGATGCTGCTGCTGCTCTGCCGGGGCTGGCATCTGCGCTGGCGCCAGCCCCGGCTGGCACAGATCCCGCTGCCGGTGCTGGAGCGCGAACTCTTCATCGGGGTGACCATCACCTCCATCATCTGGGCGCTGGGCGTGCTGCTCTACATGGACAAGCTGCCCGATACCTACCGCGCCGCCATGATGATGCTCGCCAGCCTGATCCTCACCGGCAGTGCCATCATGCTGTTCGGCAGTCGCCGCTCCCTCTATGGCGCCGTGCTGCCGCTCGGGCTCGCCATGGTGTTCGAACTGGGGGCGGGCAACGAGCAGGAGCGGATCGTCTCCAGCATGCTGGCCGGCTACCTGTTTGTCTTCCTGCCGACCCTGCTGCGTCGCCTGCGGCGGGATCAGGTGGCCTCCCTCTATCACCGTTTCTCCAACGCCGACCTGGTGGCCGAGCTGAAGGCGGTCTCCGAGCACCTCAAGCTCACCTCCCGGCTGGACGGGCTGACCGGCATCGCCAACCGGGCCCACCTCGACTACTGCCTCGAGCGCGCCTGGCGGCGCTGCCACCGTGCCCGGGCTCCTTTGTCGCTGGTGCTGGTGGATGTGGACTACTTCAAGCAGTTCAACGATCTCTACGGCCATCAGCTGGGGGACGAGTGCCTGCAGCAGGTGGCGGGTCTGCTGGCCGAGGTGCAGCGGCGGGAGGACGATCTCGCCGCCCGCTACGGCGGCGAGGAGTTTGCGCTGCTGCTGCCTTGCACCAGCATGCAGGGGGCCATGCAGATCGCCGAGAACGTGCGGGTGGCCCTCAAGGAGTTGAGCATTCCCCATCAGAAGTCCCTGGTTTCCGGTCGGGTCAGCTGCAGTTTCGGGGTGGCGACCCTGGTACCGGATCAGACCCTCTCCATCAGCGAGCTGATACAAAAAGCGGATGCGGCCCTCTATCAGGCCAAGCATAATGGGCGGGATCGTATCGAAGTAGCCTTGATGGGTAAGGTTGCCTGAGTTTCACAAGACAGATTAAAGAGGTCGTCTATGCAATGTCATCGTATCGAAGAGCTGCTGGAGTTGTTGCAGCCTGCCTGGATCAAGGAACAGGATCTCAGCCTGGTACAGTTTGTTGCCAAACTGGCCGAAGAAGCGGGATTTGAAGGGCCTCTGTCCGAGCTGACCGACGACATGCTGATCTACCACCTCAAGATGCGTGAATCCGACAAGCAGGCGATGATCCCCGGTCTGGCCAAGGACCACGTGCCCGACTTCAAGGAAGCCCTGCTCAAGGCCCGCGGCATCAAGTAAAGGGTGCGCTTGCTGGAAGCTTGAAGGTTTTCAAAGGAATCTCTTGAAAAGGCGTTTCGTCAACTGGCGATACGTCTTTTTTGTTGCTTGAAATTGCGACACCACTCGAACATTAGATACATTTTGCCCACACAATTAGCAGGCTGTTTAAGATATAATCCGCCCCATAACAATTAATTAATGGAGCGAAGTGTTGCAATGGCCGACCAGGACAAGATCGATATCAAGGATGTCACCGGCGATGTAACGGGGACGTTCAACCCCAATACCTTCAAAGCCAGCGACGACAGGTTCAACCCCGGCAACCGCATCTATGTCCGGGCCCAGACCGGCTACTGGCAGCGGATGCGCAAGGCCATGGGCTGGTTCTTCGTGGTGCTCTTCGTCGCCATTCCCTGGTTGCGCTATGACGGTCGACAGGCCGTGTTGTTCGATATCGGCCATCAGCAGTTCCACATCTTCGGCGCCACCATCTGGCCGCAGGACCTCACCCTGCTGGCCTGGGTCTTCATGATCGCCGCCTTTGCTCTCTTCTTCGTGACTACCTTCCTGGGTCGGGTCTGGTGCGGCTACCTCTGTCCGCAGACGGTGTGGACCTTCATGTTCATCTGGTTCGAAGAGAAGCTGGAAGGCTCCGCCAACAAGCGCCGCAAGCTGGACGCCTCGCCCTGGAACGGCGAGAAGCTGGCCCGCAAGGGGGCCAAGCACCTGGCCTGGCTCCTGTTGTCGCTGGGCACCGGCCTCACCTTCGTCGCCTACTTCCAGGATGTGTTCCAGCTGGTGCCTGACTTCTTCACCCTGCAGGCCAGCGGCTGGGTCATCTTCTGGGTGGTGCTCTTCGCCGCCTGCACCTACGGCAACGCCGGCTGGATGCGCGCCATCATGTGCATTCACATGTGCCCCTATGCTCGCTTCCAGTCCGCCATGTTCGACAAGGACACCTTCATCGTCGGCTATGACACCAAACGCGGCGAGACCCGGGGTGCCCGTTCCCGCAAGGCCGATCCCAAGGCGCTAGGACTGGGGGATTGCATCGACTGCGATCTGTGCGTGCAGGTCTGCCCGACCGGCATCGACATCCGTGACGGCCTGCAGTACGAGTGCATCAACTGCGGTGCCTGCGTCGACGCCTGCGATCAGACCATGGAGCGAATGGGCTATCCGAAAGGGCTCATCAGCTATACCACAGAGCACAAGCTGGCCAACGACTCCACCCATGTGGCGCGGCCCAAGCTGATCGGCTATGGCCTGGTGATGGCCATCATGCTGGGTGTGTTCGTCTACAACGCCATGTCCATCATGCCGATGGGGCTCGACATCCTGCGGGATCGCAACCAGCTGTTCCGCGAGAACAGCGAGGGGCTCATCGAGAACACCTATACCCTCAAGATCCTCAACAAGACCCTGCATCCCCAGACCTATCAGCTGGATGTGGAGGGGCTGCCGGAGCACGAGTGGTTCGGTCCGCGCGAGGTGACCCTGAAGGCCGGCGAGATCTATACCCTGCCGGTGAGCGTGGCGGTCGACCCCTTCAACCTGAAGAAGCCGACTCTGGACATCCGCTTCGTGCTCAAACGGGAAGGGGCGGCGCCGGACGACAGCAAGGGGACCCTGCGCCAGCCCAGCAAGTTCATCAGCCGGTTGTGACGGCAAGGCACACCGCCATGCACGGCAACGGCGGACAGTAGTGATAGAATGGGGCGCAACGGCGCCCCTTTCTTATGGTGGATGACATGCGTTTCAACTATTCCGATCTCACTCCCGACCTCATCATGGATGCGCTGGACCTCAGCGGTCTGCGGCTCGACTCTGGCCTCATCGAGCTCAACAGCTACGAAAACCGGGTTTATCAGTTCCAGGACGAGGATCGTCGCCGCTACGTGGTGAAATTCTATCGTCCCGGCCGCTGGAGCCGGGCCCAGATCCTCGAGGAGCACGAGTTTGCCGCTCGCCTGTGCGAGGCGGAGATCCCGGTCGCTGCTCCCATCGCCTTTGCCGGCGAGACCCTGTTGGAGCATCAGGGCTACCCGTTTGCCATCTGGCAGAGCGTGGGGGGACGCCAGTTCGAGGTGGACAACCTCGACCAGCTGGAGTGGGTGGGGCGCTACCTCGGCCGCATCCATCAGCTCGGTGCCAGCAAGCCGTTTCACCATCGCGTCCGGCTCGACGTGGAGACCATGCTGCACGAGCCGCGTCAGCTGCTGGCGTCCGGCGAGTGGCTGCCTAGCGGGCTGGCCAAGCAGTTCTTCGGGGTGCTGGACGAGCTGATCAAGCATGTCGGCGACGCCATGACCCTGGATGTGGCACAGATCTCCCTGCACGGGGACTGCCATCCGGGCAACATCCTGTGGCGCGACGGTCCCATGTTTGTCGATCTCGACGACTGTCGCACCGGTCCGGCCATCCAGGATCTCTGGATGATGCTGAACGGTGAGCGCAGCGAGCAGCAGATCCAGCTCGACACCCTGCTGGCGGGCTACGAGGAGTTCATGGAGTTCGACCCGCGCGAGCTGGCGCTGATCGAGCCGCTGCGGGCCATGCGCATCGTCCACTACATGGCCTGGCTGGCGCGGCGCTGGGAGGATCCCGCCTTCCCCCGCCATTTCCCCTGGTTCAACACCGATCACTACTGGCGCCAGCAGATCGCCACCCTGCACGATCAGCTGGAGGCGCTCAAGGCGCCGCCCCTGACCCTGATGCCGGGCTGGTGATGCGGCGGGTTGTCGGCCGTTCGCCATGCCTGCCGCAGACCCGCGGCAGGCTATCAAGGCGTCGGTACTGACGCGGGGGGCGGGAAGAGAGGTTGACGACCTGGTACGCGAGGGATGGGACTCGCCCCCTGCTTGATCATTGACTGTGCAGTGGTGACGCAATAGGCTTGGCACTGCTTCGGTTCGCCGGGCGTGCCTCACAGTGATCCCTTAACAGGAAACGTCATGAAAAAAATTCTGTTTTTCCTTGCTGCCATGCTGATGATGCCCATGGTTCACGCCGCCCCCGAATTCAAGGAAGGCGTCAACTATGATGTGGTCAAGCAGACCGGTAGCGCCCAGCCGGAAGTACTGGAGTTCTTCTCCTACTACTGCCCCCACTGCGCCAAGTTCGAGCCGATTGCCGAGGATCTGAAGAAGAACCTGCCGGAAGGCGTGCCGATGAAGAAGAACCCGGTGGCCTTCCTGGGCCGCGAAATGGGTCCGGAGATGCAGCGTGCCTACGCCGTTGCCAGCCTGCTGAACGTTGAAGGCAAGCTGACCCCGGCCATCTTCGACAAGATCCACACCCAGCGTCAGATCCCGCAGAGCCGCGCCGACGTGAAGCAGATCTTCGTGGACAACGGCGTACCGGCCGAAGAGTTCGACGGTGCCGTCGACAGCTTCGCCGTCTCCGGCATGGTCTCCCAGTTTGACCGCAACACCGAGAGCTACAACATCCGCGGTGTGCCGGCCTTCCTGGTCAATGGCAAGTACATGGTGAAAATCGAATCCATTACTTCCCAGGAGCAGTTCAACCAGCTGGTGAAATTCCTGCTGGCCAAGAAAGACTGACCTCGTCTGATCCCATGAAAAAAGCCCGCCGGTGCAAACCGGCGGGCTTTTTGTTTATCAGGAGCCTGCGTCAGATCTGGCAATCCCGCTGAGTGGGGGCCGGGCGCGGCAAGCGGGTGCGGCGGCTGATGGCCTCCGCCAGCCAGACCAGCAGCAGGATGGCCAGCAGCAGGGTGGAAGTCTGATCGTAACGGAACAGGCTCAGGGAGACATAGAGCTGCTGCCCCAGCCCGCCGGCGCCGACCACGCCGAGTATGGTGGCAGCCCTCAGGTTCATCTCGCCGCGATAGAGGCTGTAGGCCAGCCACTGGCGCGTGACCAGGGGAAACAGCCCGTACCAGAAGCTGGCAATGGACCCGGCCCCGCTCAGCTGCAGGGCGAGGCGGGGGGCGGGATCTGCGTTCTCTAGGGTCTCCACGAACAACCGCGCCAGCACCCCGCTGGTGTGCAGGGTCAGCGCCAGTATGCCCGCCACCGGCCCCAGCCCGACCGCGATCACCAGCAGGCTGGCGAAGATGAGCTCGGGTACCGAGCGCAGCAGGTTGAACAGCAGCCGCAGCGGCCAGCAGTGGCGAGCGAGGCAGGCCAGCGGCAGGGCCAGCAGGGCGCTGAAGAGGGTACTCAGCAGCGCCATCTGCACCGTATCGAGCAGGCCGCTG
Source organism: Aeromonas sp. A35_P (assembly GCF_002259925.1). Lineage (NCBI taxonomy): Bacteria > Pseudomonadati > Pseudomonadota > Gammaproteobacteria > Aeromonadales > Aeromonadaceae > Aeromonas > Aeromonas sp. A35_P. Next base: position 13,905 of record NZ_NEVB01000253.1, read on the forward strand.
GCCACCGTCTTGAGGAAGGGCCATGACCAGTCCGGTTGCAAAAACTCCCCCAGAAAGGAGCCCAGCCCCCCGAAGGAAAAGCTCAGCATGCGCCAGTCGAGCCGGTAACAAGCCAAGGTGGCGGCCAGTCCCAGGCAGGTCAGCAACAGCAGGCCGGGGGAGCGGCTATGGCGCAGCCAGGCGCTGAGGCCATCCGCCAGGGTCACCAGCAGGATGAAGGCCAGCAGCAGGGTCACCACCTCGCCACCGGCAAACATGCGCAGGGAGAGTTCGAACTGCTGGCCGAGCCCGCCGGCGCCGACGAAGCCCATGATGACGGAGGCGCGCAGGGCGCACTCCCAGCGGTAAACGGTGTAGGAGAGCAGCTCCTGGCGCACCGCGGGCAGCACGCCGTACCAGAGTGCCTGCAGCCGGCCACTGCCGCCGAGCAGCAGGGCGCGGGCCGATAGCAGGGCGCCGCTCTCCATGATCTCGTTGTAGACCTTGGCCAGCATGCCGCCGTAGCTGACCGCGATGGCCAGGATGGCGGCCAGCGGCCCGAGCCCGGACAGGCGCACGAACAGCAGCGCCCAGATGAGCTCGGGCAGGCTGCGCAGCACGATGGCGACGAGGCGCGAGAGGGCCCGCAAGGCGCTGCGCAGCGGGCTGGGAATCGGCCCCAGTTCGGCCAGCGACAGGGCGCGCGAGCCGAGCAGGGCAAACGGGACGCCGAGCAGCAGGGCGCCAGCCAGCCCCAGAGTAGCGACCGCCAGGCTCTCCAGGGTCGCGGTCAGGGTCAGGGCCAGAAAGTCCCTATCAAAACGGGGTGGCCAGCTGGTGGCGAGAAAGTTGCCCATCTGCCGCCAGCTCTGGCCGTCGAACAGACCGAGCCAGCCGTCGGCCTGCTGCCACAGGCTGTAGCCGATCAGCAGCAACAGCCAGGGCAGGGGATGGCGCCAGCGGTGGGTCAAGGCGTGCACTGGGCCGCCTCGTCGTCACCGGCGTAGAGCTCGGCCAGCATGGCCGGCGTGACGGCCGTCGCCGGACAGTCGAACTGCACTCGCCCCTCGCGCAGACCGATGATGCGAGGGAAGCGGCCGAGCGCCAGCTCGACCGCATGCAGGTTGGCGATGAGTGTGCTGCCCCGGGCTCTAGCCTGGGCCAGCAGGGCATCCAGGCTGCTCTGGGCGAGCACGGGATCGAGGGCGGAGACGGGCTCGTCGGCCAGGATCAGATCAGGCTGCTGATAGAGCACCCGGGCGATGCCGACCCGTTGCAACTGGCCACCGGAGAGCTCGCCGCAGCGCTGTTGCCATTTGTCGGCAAGGCCGAGGCGGGCCAGTTCGGCCCGCGCCCCTGCTGGGTCGCAGGGGCGCAGCAGGGAGAGCAAGGAGCGGCCGAGGGACCACTGGCCGAGCCGGCCGGCCAGCACGGCGGTCACCACCTGCTGGGAGGCGGGCAGCGGCGGTTGCTGCCAGACCATGCCGAGCCGGCCGGCCAGCACGGCGGTCACCACCTGCTGGGAGGCGGGCAGCGGCGGTTGCTGCCAGACCATGCCGATCCGGCTGCGCAGCCGCTGGCGGTCCCGGGTGGAGAGACTCCAGGGATCCTGCTCCCAGAGGGTGAGCCTGCCCTCGCCACGCAGCTCGGTGCCGATCAGCCGCAGCAGGCTGGTCTTGCCCGCGCCGCTCGGCCCTATGACGGCCACGCACTCGCCCGCGGCTATCTGCAGGTTGAACGGCTGCAGGATGCGGCTCTGGCCGAGCCGCAATCCTTCCCCGTCCAGCGCGACGGCGATCACTTCAGCAGGCCGGCCTGGGTAGCGGCGGCTTCGATGCCCAGGTAGTTCTCGGGCTTGGTCTCGATGAAGCGGCTGGCACGTTGCAGCTTGAGGATCTCGGCCTGGGCGGGCACCGCCGGATCCAGGCTCAGGAAGGCCTGCTTGATCTTCTCTTGCAGGGCCGGAGCCAGGCCGCCGCGCACGGTCCAGTTGTAGTCAAAGTAGGTGGGGGTGGTCCAGATCACCTTGACCTTGGCGGTGTCGACCTTGCCCTCTTCCACCAGTTTTTCCCACACGGAGGCGTTGAGCGCACCGGCCGGCACCTTGCCGGAGGCGACCCAGGCGACGGTGGCGTCGTGGGCGCCGGAGAAGGCGACGTGGGCGAAGTCACGCTCCGGGTTGATGCCCTGCTCGGCCAGGAAGTGGCGTGGCATCAGGTGGCCGGAGGTGGAGGAGGGGGAGCCGAACGCAAAGTCCTTGCCCCTGGTGTCGGCCAGGGTCTTGATACCGCTGTCGGCATTGGCGATGAACTTGGAGGTGAACTGGGCATCCTCCTGGCGCTGAACCAGGGGCACCACCTTGTCGGCACGGCGATGGGCCTGCACATAGGTGAAGCCACCGAGCCAGGCCATGTCCAGCTTGCCGGCGGCCAGCGCCTCGACAACGGCGGCGTAGTCGTTGACCGGCACGAACACCACCTCGCGGCCGGTCTTCTCGGCCAGGTAGTCACCCAGCGGGGCAAACTTGCGTTGCAGCTCGGTGGGGGCCTCGTCCGGGATGGCGGAGACCCGCAGCGGTTCGGTGGCGATGGCGCTCAGGCTGGTGAACAGGGTGGTGAGGGCGAATATCCATTTGCGGGTCATGGTGCATTCCTTGGTGGGCTGTCGTTCGGGCAATAGAAAGGCCCGACACCAGTCGGACCTGACGAGGAGAGAATGGTAGGGGGCCACTGGCCACTGGCGCAAGATGCGCCCCCAAAAATAGGCGTTAGACCCCGACGTGGAAGGCCTGCTTGAGGTTGCGGATGAAGTCCGCGTCCCGGCACAGGGTCTTGCCCGGGCTGTCGGAGATCTTGGCGACCGGGCCGCCGTTGCACTCGATCAGCTTGAAGACGATGTTCATCGGGCTGACGCCGGGCAGATCGCAGGTGAGCTTGGTGCCGATGCCGAAGCTGGTGTTGATGCGGCCGCGGAAGTGGCGCAGCAGCTCGACGGCCTTGTCGAGATTGAGGCCATCGGAGAAGACCAGCGTCTTCTCGGTGGGGTCGATGCCGAGCCGCTGATAGTGGCTGATGGCCTTCTCGCCCCACACCACGGGATCGCCGGAGTCGTGACGTAACCCCTGATAGCGGCTGGCCAGCTCGAAGTCGAAGTCGCGCAGGAAGGCATCCATGGTGATGCAGTCGGTGAGCGCGATGCCGAGGTGGTTGGTGAACTCATCCAGCCAGCTGGTGAGGGCGGCACGCTGGCTGTGCTCGAGCGGAAAGCCGAGCTGCTGATGGGCCTGGAACCACTCGTGGGCCTGGGTGCCTACCGCCGGCAGGCCGTACTTCTGGGCCAGCAGGTAGTTGCTGGTGCCGCGAAACGCCGGCAGCCGCTCCTGGAGGCGACCCACCACCGCATCCTGCACCGCGAGGGAGAAGCGGCGACGGGTGCCGAAGTCGATGAGGTTGAACTCGCTCATCTCCTCCCGGCTCAGCTCCCGCTCCAGCTTGTCGAGCTTCTGATCGAGCCGCTCCAGTGCCTGGTTGACGCCAAACTGGGGGTAGCGGAAGCGGTTGCGCATCTCGCTGATGATGGCGAGCACCGGGATCTCCCACAGGATCACGTCCTGCCAGGGGCCCTCGACCCGCACGTTGATGCGACCATCCTGCTCGAACACCTTGAGCAGGGAGGCATCCAGCGGCTTGCGGCGCAGGTGGTCTAGGTAATCAGGGGTAAAGAAGGGGCGCTCCGCCAGAAAGTTGAGCTCGGGCCGGGTCAGGCGCAGGGAGCCGGCGAGACGCAGCTGCTCCTCGATCTGACCCATCATGGGCAGCAGATCTTCCTCGTTGCGGCTGTGGAACTCGGCCACCACCTCGGCATCCGGATAGCGATGGAACACCGCCTGCTGCATGTGCAGCTTGTAAGCATCTGTATCGAGCAGGCTGTTGAGAATAGGAGGCATATCAGGCGTCCAGCAGGCGTTGTACATCGGCAAGGGTCTGGGCCAGTTCGGCACCAGCCTCGATCATCTGGGAGTGGGCCTGAGCGACCGTTTCGGGGGCGATGCCACGGCAGGCATCGAGGTGGACGATCACCCGGAAACCGGCACGACGCAGCTGCAGCACGCTGGTCTTGACGCAGTAGTCGGTGGCGAGGCCGCCGGCCAGTACGGTCGTGACGCCTCGGGACTGCAGAAACTCGATGAGCCCTGTGCTGCGGCGCTCGGCCAGATCGTGGAAGCAGGTGCCGTAGGGGTGCAGATCCGGCTCGACCCCCTTCCAGACGAAGAAGTCGTAATCGACCGGGGCCGGCAGACCGTCGAGCAGTTCGAAGCCGCGGGTACCCGGCACGCAGTGCACCGGCCAGGTGAGGTCGGCGTTGGGCAGATCCAGCGGCAGCAACATGCCGGCAGGGTCGCTGACGGCCCAGGCGGCGTTGGCCGGGTGTGAATCCTTGCTGCCGACCCGCAGGCTGGCGAGGGTGGCCTGAGCGTTGAGCGCAGCCACAATATCATCCCCGCCCGCGACGGGCAGTTCGTTCGGGCAGAGGGGCGTAAACCCCTTCTGCGCATCAATATCCAGGCTGGCGACGGTTCCCATTGAGTGGCTCCTGCACATACTATTCGTGTGATATTATCTACCAAACATTAATCGAAGGCGAGCAGGGCGATCGGCATGTTGAGAATGAGTCTGGATATGGTGGTGCTGCGGTTGAACGAGGAGCGGCTCGAGCTGCTGCTGGAGACCCGCGATCGCCCGCCCTTTGCCCACTGCTGGCAACTGCCGGCCCTGCGCATCGACGAGACCCGGGATCGGGATCTGGACGCGGCTCGCCATCGCCTGCTGAGCGAGTGGGGACTGGGCCACTGTTACAGCGAGCAGGTCTGCACCTTGGGCAACCTGGAGCGGGATCCCCGTGGCTGGTCCACCACCCTGGTCTACCTCTGTCTGGTGGATCCCGAGGTGGAGGTTCTCCATGGCTGCTGGCACCCGCTCGCTGCCCTGCCGGGGCTCAGCCTGGCATTTGACCACACCCAGCTGATCGCCAGAGGGCTGGAGCGGCTGCGCATCAAGAGCCGTTACAGCACCCTGCCACTGCAACTGCTGGGGGCCGAGTTCACCCTCTCCGAGGTGCAGCGGGCCTTCGAGATCATCCTGCAGACGCCGATGAACACGGCCGCCTTTCGCAAGCGCATCCATCGCGCCGATATCCTGGTGGACACCGGCCGCAAGCGCACCGGCAAGCAGCGTCCCGCCATCCTCTACCGGCTGGAGAGCCCCTGCTGCGTGATGTTCGATCAGGTGATGCACGGAGCGGAAGCATGAGTGGTGCAGGTGTGCACAAGGTATTGGTAAGCGCCTGTCTGCTGGGTCCATGTTCGTTGCGCTACGAGGGCCCAGGTTTTTTAGCCAGCGGGGGAGCAAAGCATGAGTGAGACCAGCGTGCACAAGGTGCTGGTGAGCGCCTGCCTGTTGGGTCAGCCGGTTCGCTACGACGGCCAGAGCAAGGGCATCGTCAGCGACTGGCTGCGCGAGCTGGGCGCCGAGGGGCGGGCATTGGCCTTCTGTCCCGAGGTGGCGGGTGGCCTGCCGACGCCACGCCCCCCTGCCGAGCGGCAAGGGGAGTTAGTGATGACCGCAAGCGGGCTGGATGTCACGGCGGAGTTTGCGCGTGGCGCCGCACTGGCGCTGGCGACTTGTCAGCAGCAGGGGATTCGCTTCGCCCTGCTGAAAGAAGGGAGCCCCTCCTGCGGCAGCGGCCGTATCTACAACGGCCGCTTCGAGGGGCAATCCGTGGCGGGCGAGGGCATGACCACTGCCCTGCTGCGTCGCCATGGCATCGCCGTGTTCAGCGAGGATCAGCTGCCCGAGCTGGCCTCGGCGCTCGCCTCGGCTGCCTGCGGCTCGGTCTGAGCCGCCGCATCGGTCGCCTGCCACTGCGCCAGTACGGCGTCTTTCTCCTGCCAGCGCTGGTTCAGCCACTCCTGGAAGCCGCGCTTGAACTGCTTGTCATTGAAGTAATCCCCCACCAGCTGCTCGTCCACCGGCAGCTCCTCGATCCGCACCCGGATACGCTTCATCCGCCCCATCAGGAAGTCCTTGAAGGGGGTCTCGACGTTGTCCGGATAGCTGATGGTGACGTTGATCAGGCTGTCGAACTGATCCCCTATGGCCGCCAGGGTGAAGGCCAGCCCCGCCGCCTTGGGCGGCATCAGATGCTGGTATCGGGAGCGGGAAGCATCGCGCTTCGCCTCGGTGAAGCGGGTCCCTTCCACGAAGTTGATGACGGTGGTGGGGATGTGGCGAAACTGCTCGCAGGCGTTGCGGGTGGTCTCGATATCCTTGCCTCGCAGATGCGGGTTGCGCAGCAAGAACTCCCGTGAGTAGCGACGCATAAAGGGCATGTCCAGCCCCCAGCAGGCCAGCCCCAGCAGCGGAATGTAGATGAGCTCGTGCTTCATGAAGAACTTGGGCACCGGTAGCCGGTCGCGAAACAGGTGGCCGAGCACGACTATGTCGGTCCAGCTCATGTGGTTGCTGATGATGAGATACCAGCCATCCTTGCGCAACCGGGTGTCGTCCTCCACCTGCCAGTCGATGCGGGTGGTGAGGCGGATCACCAGGGCGTTGCAGGCCAGCCACAGCCGCATGAAGCGGTTGTTGAGCCGGCTGCAGGTACGGGCCAGGGGCGGAACGGGCAGCAGTTTGACCAGCGACACCAGCAGGATCAGGCTGGCGCACAGGGCGGTAAACAGTATGGTCAGGCTGGCGCTTATGAGCAGCACCAGCGGACCCGGGAGCAGGCTTAGCATGGCGTAGTTTGGGGCGTCTTGTCTGCCAGCAGCTGGTTCAGGGTCTGGTCCTTCTCGTGCCAGATCCCGTTCAACCACTGCTGAAACTCTTGTTGGAACACGGGGTCATTGAAGTAATCCCCCACCAGATTGCGTTCGATCGGCAGAAAGCGGACCCGAACCTTGATCTCCTTGACCCGACCGCACATGAAGTCCCAGTAGCTGGGGATGCCGCCCGGATAGGCGATGGTGACATCCACCAGTTTGTGCAGCTGATCGCCCATGGCTGCCAGGGTGAAGGCAATGCCGCCAGCCCTCGGGTGCAGCAGGTGGCGATAGGGCGCTGCCTGTTTGTCGTGTTTGCGGGCGGTGAAGCGGGTGCCCTCCACGAAGTTCATCACGCTCACCGGCATGTGGCGGTACTTGGCACAGGCCTTGCGCGTGGTATCTATGTCTTTTCCCTTCAGATGGGGCTTCTTTTCCAGCAGTTTACGGGAATATCGCTGCATGAAGGGGAAGTCCAGCGCCCACCAGGCCAGCCCGAGGAAAGGTACCCAAATCAGTTCTTTCTTGAGGAAAAACTTCAGGAAGGGGATTTTTTGATTAAAAACCCGCTGCAGTACCAGTATGTCGACCCAGGACTGATGGTTGGCAATCACCATATACCACTCATTCCGGTGCCCTTTGTCCACTCCGACCACATCGAAAGGGGTTTTGATGATGGTTTTCTGGATCAGGTTGTTGAAACCGATCCAGCAGCCTGCACTGCCATCCAGCAGGGTATTGCAGAAGGTGCGCCAGCCCTTGAGGGGCAGCACCAACTTGAGCAGGCCCAGCGAGAGGATCGGGATAAACCAGAACAGGGTGTTGAGAAAATAGAGCAGGGTCGAGAGGCTGCCGCGCAGTCGCTCAATCAGCTTGTTGGGCATGGGTCGGGTCCGTCTTGCTGTCGATAAAGGGCCATCAAGTGGTCAGATCTGTGGCCATAATATCAGCCGATGGCCCGCGAGACCATTAAGAGCCGTCACGAAGAAGGACTCATGCTTTCCCGTCGATCAACCGCTGCGCAGTCGTGACAGCAGCCGATCCATGGCCCGATAGCCGAGCGCCTCGATCAGGTGCTCTCTTTCGATGGCGGCGTGCCCCGCCAGATCGGCGATGGTGCGCGATACCCGCAGGATGCGGTGCCAGGCCCGGATGCTGAGCCCCAGCCTCTGGATGGCGTTCTCCAGAAACTCGGCATCCTGCGACGATAAGCGGCAAATTTCTTCGATTTCACGGCTATCAAGCAGGTTGTTGAGCTTGCCGTTGCGGTTCAGCATGCGCTCGCGCGCCCCTAGCACCCGCTCGCGGATCTGACCGCTCGACTCCCCCCGCTCCGCCTTGCCGGTCAGGCTCCCCTTGGGCAGCAGCGGCACCTCTACCGTCAGGTCGAAGCGGTCGAGGAAGGGGCCGGAAAGCTTGCCGAGGTAGCGCAGGATCTGATCCGGACTGGAGCGGGTCTGGCCGTCGCCATAGTGACCGCAAGGGCTGGGGTTCATGGCGCCGACCAGCTGGAAGCGAGCGGGGAAATCCACCTGACGGGCGGCCCGGCTGATGGTGATGTGGCCCGTTTCCAGCGGCTCGCGCAGGGAGTCGAGCACCTTGCGCTCGAACTCCGGCAGTTCATCCAGAAACAGCACCCCGTTGTGGGCCAGGGATATTTCACCGGGCCGCGGGTGGCTGCCGCCTCCCACCAGCGCCACTGCCGAGGCACTGTGGTGCGGCGTGCGATAGGGCCTGTGGTGCCAGTGACCGGCGCGCGGGGTGAGGCCGCCGATGGAGTGGATGGCGGCGGTCTGCTGCGCCTCCTGTTCGCTCAGCGGTGGCAGAATGCCGGGCAAGCGGCTGGCCAGCATGCTCTTGCCGGTGCCGGGCGGGCCGATGAACAGCAGGTTGTGGCTGCCGGCGGCGGCGATCTCCAGCGCCCGCTTGGCTTGGGACTGGCCGATCACATCCTGCAGATCCGGTACATCGGGCAGGGCATCCGTGGTCTGGGGATCCGGCAGTGGCAGCTCGTATTGACCCGCCAGCCAGGCGGTGACGGCCAGCAGCTGGTGGGCGGTGCGCACTTCGGCGTCCTAGATCAGCGAGGCTTCGGGGCCGTTATCTCGCGGTACCAGCAGGGTGCGCCCGGCATCGCGGCAGGCGAGCACGGCGGGCAGCACACCGAGCACGGGGCGGATCTCGCCGGTCAGGGCCAGTTCCCCCAAAAATTCGTGATCCAGCAGGTATTTTGCAGGTATCTGCTTGGATGCGGCGAGAATACCGATGGCGATGGCCAGATCGAAACGGCCCCCCTCCTTGGGCAGATCGGCGGGAGCCAGATTGACCGTGATGTGTTTGGAGGGGAACTCGAAATTGCCGTTGAGCAGGGCGCTGCGCACCCTATCCCGCGACTCCTTCACCGAGGTTTCCGGCAGTCCCACCATGTTGAAGGCGGGCAGACCGTTGGAGAGGTGCACTTCCACCGTGACTTGCGGGGCCGCGACACCTAAGCTGGCACGGCTATAAACCACAGCTAATGACATAAATCCCGTCCTTGGTTTGATGTATATGCTGGTTAACCGTTTTTTATTAGTTTTTTGTTCCAACCGATGCGATTGGACTCAGTGAAAATCAGAGTCTTGTCAGGCAAAAAACGCTTGCCCAATAAAATTCACCGTGCTAGTTCTAATAGCCATTCGCGGTAAAAACCGCCCCAATTTCACAGGATTTCCGGTTGTAACTATGAACATGGCCTCCCGTTTCGTCAGCATTATTGTGGTCCTAGTGGTGATTATTATCTCACCGCTCGGGGCTCGTTTAGCTGCACGGAACAAGGGATAGACCCACCACCGGACAGAACGAAACAAGCGACCCCCGAGCCTCACGGCCCGGGGGTTTTTTTCGACCAAAGGACAGGATTTTCCAGATGAACGGCGCGCAGTTTTTGGTACAGGCTCTCAAGAAACAGGGTGTGACCCAGGTGTTTGGTTACCCGGGCGGGGCCATCATGCCGGTCTACGATGCCCTGTATGACGGCGGTCTGGCGCACCAGCTCTGCCGCCACGAGCAGGGGGCCGCCATGGCGGCGGTGGGGTATGCCCGCGCCTCCGGTCAGGTGGGGGTCTGCATCGCCACCTCGGGCCCGGGTGCCACCAACCTGGTGACTGGCCTCGCGGAGGCGCTGCTCGACTCGGTACCGCTGGTGGCCATCAGCGGTCAGGTGCCCTGCGCCGCCGTGGGGACCGATGCGTTCCAGGAAGTGGACGTGCTCGGTATGTCTCTCTCCTGCACCAAGCACTCCTTTATGGTGACGGACGTGGCGGATTTGCCTCAGGTGATTGCCGAGGCTTTCGCCATCGCCAGTGAAGGGCGCCCCGGCCCGGTATTGATCGATCTGCCCAAGGACGTGCAACTGGCCGCAGTGCCGGCCCAGAGCCCGCTGTTTGCGGTAGCGGAGCCCGAGCATCTCAATCCGGCCGAGCTGACGGCCGCTCGCACCCTGCTGGCCGCCGCCGAGCGCCCGGTGCTCTACGTCGGCGGCGGGGTGGGGATGGCCAACGCCGAGCAGCAGCTGCGCAACTTTGCTGCCGCCACCGGCATGCCGGCGGTCACCACCCTCAAGGGAATAGGCGCGCTCGACCCCGACAGCCCCGTTTATCTGGGCATGCTCGGCATGCACGGCACCAAGGCCGCCAACTATGCGGTGCAGCAGTGCGACCTGCTGCTGGTGGTGGGTGCCCGTTTCGATGATCGGGTGACCGGCAAGCTGGAGGAGTTCGCCCCCGAGGCAAAAGTCATCCATCTCGATGTGGATGCCGCCGAGTTCGGCAAGCGCCGCGCCGCCGAAGTGGGCATCACCCAGGATCTGAAACAGGTGCTGCCGCGCCTCGCCATGTCCCTTGCCGTCGACCCATGGCGTGAGCACTGCGCGAACATGGCCCGCGAGTACGCCTTTCGTTACGACCATCCCGGCCAGCCCATTTATGCCCCGGCACTGCTCAAGCAGCTTTCTGCCAGGTTGCCGGAGAGCAGCGTGGTGGCCTGCGACGTGGGTCAGCACCAGATGTGGGTGGCCCAGCACATGCGCTTCACCAGCCCGCGCAACCACCTCTCCAGCGCCGGTCTCGGCACCATGGGCTTCGGCCTGCCCGCCGCCATCGGCGCCAAGATGTCGCGCCCCGAAGATGAGGTGGTGCTGGTGAGCGGCGACGGCTCTTTCATGATGAACGTGCAGGAGCTTGGCACCATCCGCCGGGCCCAGCTCAAGGTGAAGATGGTGCTGCTGGACAACCAGCGCCTCGGCATGGTGCGCCAGTGGCAGGAGCTGTTCTTCGACGGCCGCTACAGCGAGACCATCCTCTCCGACAATCCCGATTTCGTCGCCCTGGCCGCCGCCTTCGGCATTCCGGGCGAGACCATCACATGCAAGGAGGAGATAGCCCCGGCCCTCGACCGTCTGCTGGCGAGTGAGAGCGCCTATCTGCTGCATGTGGCCATTTCAGAGGAAGAAAACGTCTGGCCCTTGGTTCCGCCAGGAGTCGCCAACCACCAAATGATGGAGCAACGCCCATGAGTCAGTTCAATACCTTGCAAATCCATGCCCAGCCCAGACCCGAAGTGATGGAGCGGGTGCTGCGGGTGGTGCGTCACCGCGGTTTCAACCTCTGCGCCCTCAACATGGAGCAGGATTGCCAACAACTGCGGATCACGGTTACTGTCGAGTCGGTGCGTCCCATCCAGCAGTTGTGGAGCCAGCTGGTCAAGCTGGTGGACGTCTCCCGGGTCGATGCACTGGAACAGCAACCCCGGATCAGAGCTTAAGGAGCCAAGCCAATGTCACAGCCTTCCGAATCCGCCACTCATCCCCAATACATCTGGTTCAACGGCAAACTGGTGCCCTGGCAGGATGCCCAGGTGCACGTGATGAGCCACGCCCTGCACTATGGCTCCTCGGTGTTCGAAGGGGTGCGTGCCTACGACACTCCCAAGGGAACCTGCATCTTCCGCCTGCAGGAGCACACCCGCCGCCTGTTCGACTCCGCCAAGATCTACTGGATGGAGGTCCCCTTCAGCGAGGCCGAGATCAACGAAGCCTGCCGCACCGTGGTGCGCGAGAACGATCTCAAGAGCGGCTACCTGCGCCCGCTGGCTTTCATCGGTAACGTGGGCCTTGGCCTGCATCCTCCCAAGGATGCCAAGGCCGACGTGATCGTTGCGGCCATTCCCTGGGGCGCCTATCTGGGGGAAGAGGGGCTGAAGAACGGGGTGGATGTGTGCGTCACCTCCTGGAACCGGCTCGCCCCCAACACCATTCCCACCGGTGCCAAGGCGGGTGGCAACTACCTGTCGTCCCAGCTGATCAGCCGCGAGGCCAAGCGTAACGGCTTCGCCGAGGGGCTGGCGCTGGACGTGAACGGCTACCTGAGCGAAGGGGCGGGGGAGAACCTGTTCCTGGTGAAGAACGGCGTGCTGTTTACCCCGCCCGCCACCGCCGCCATCCTGCCCGGTATCACCCGCGACACCATCATGACGCTGGCGCGTGACTTGGGTTACGAGGTGCGCGAGCAGGCGTTGCCCCGCGAGGCGCTCTATGTGGCGGACGAGATCTTTATGACCGGCACAGCGGCCGAGGTGACCCCGGTGCGCTCCGTCGATCGCATGCAGGTGGGTGCCGGTTGCCGCGGTCCGGTGACCGAGCAGCTGCAGAATGCCTTCTTCGGCCTGTTCAACGGCCAGACCGAAGACAAGTGGGGCTGGTTGACGCCGGTGGCTGACTGACAAATGAGGGGAGGCGATGTGCCTCCCCGAGTCGCTTCCGGTGAGGGTACTGCGCGGTGCCCTCACCAGGATCGATTCCCGATCCGAGAGTCACTTTTTCATTTCCAAAGATAATGAGCCCGCTGGGCATTCAGGGAGTAGAGACATGCCGAAGTTGAGATCCGCCACCACCACCCACGGACGTAACATGGCCGGGGCCCGCGCCCTCTGGCGTGCCACCGGCATGACCGATCAGGATTTCGGCAAGCCCATCATCGCCGTGGTCAACTCCTTCACCCAGTTCGTGCCGGGTCACGTTCACCTCAAGGATCTGGGCCAGCTGGTGGCGCGCGAGATCGAGGCCGCCGGCGGCGTCGCCAAGGAGTTCAACACCATCGCCGTGGATGACGGCATCGCCATGGGCCACGGCGGCATGCTCTACTCCCTGCCGTCGCGCGAGCTGATTGCCGACTCGGTGGAGTACATGGTCAACGCCCACTGTGCCGACGCCATGGTCTGCATCTCCAACTGCGACAAGATCACCCCGGGGATGCTGATGGCCGCCCTGCGCATCAACATCCCGGTGATCTTCGTCTCCGGCGGCCCGATGGAGGCGGGCAAGACCAAGCTCTCCGATCAGATCATCAAGCTGGATCTGGTGGACGCCATGATCCAGGGCGCCGACCCCAAGGTCTCCGATGCCCAGAGCGAACAGGTGGAGCGCAGCGCCTGCCCCACCTGCGGCTCCTGCTCCGGCATGTTCACCGCCAACTCCATGAACTGCCTGACCGAGGCGCTCGGTCTCTCCCAGCCGGGCAACGGTTCGCTGCTGGCGACCCATGCCGATCGCGAGCAGCTGTTCAAGCTGGCGGGCCAGCGCATCGTGACCCTGGCCAAGCGCTGGTACGAGCAGGACGATGCCTCGGCGCTGCCGCGCAACATCGCCACCAAGGCGGCGTTCGAGAACGCCATGGCGCTCGACATCGCCATGGGCGGCTCCACCAATACCGTGCTGCACCTGCTGGCGGCGGCCCAGGAGGCTGGCGTCGACTTCACCATGGCCGACATCGACCGCATGTCGCGCAAGGTGCCGCAGCTCTGCAAGGTGGCGCCCTCCACCCAGAAATACCACATGGAAGACGTGCACCGTGCCGGCGGCGTCATCGCCATCCTGGGCCAGCTGGAAAAAGCGGGTCTGGTGCACGGCGACGCCCGCAACGTGCTGGGTACCTCGCTGGTGGAGCTGCTGGCCGAATATGACGTCAGCCGCCAGCCGAGCCAGGAGGTGGTGGACTTCTATCGCGCCGGCCCGGCCGGCATCCGCACCACCAAGGCGTTCAGCCAGGATTACCGCTGGCCGGAGCTGGATCTGGACAGAGCCGAGGGTTGCATCCGCTCGCTGGACAATGCCTACAGCCTGGAGGGGGGCCTCGCCGTGCTGGCCGGCAACCTGGCGCTTAACGGCGCCATCGTCAAGACCGCCGGGGTGGACGAGGAGAACCTCACCTTCCGTGGCCCGGCCCGGGTATTCGAGAGCCAGGACACGGCGGTCGCCGGCATTCTGGATGGCACAGTCCAGGCTGGTGAAGTAGTGGTGATCCGCTACGAGGGTCCGAAAGGGGGCCCCGGCATGCAGGAGATGCTCTACCCCACCACCTATCTCAAGTCGATGGGATTGGGCAAGGCGTGTGCGCTGATCACCGACGGCCGCTTCTCCGGCGGCACCTCGGGCCTCTCCATCGGTCACGTCTCGCCGGAGGCGGCCTCTGGCGGCACTATCGGTCTGGTGGAGGATGGCGACATCATCAACATCGACATCCCGGCTCGCAGCATGGTGCTGGAGGTGGCCGACAGCGTGCTGGCCGCCCGCCGCGTTGCCGTCGAAGCTCGTGGCTGGAAGCCGCTCGATCGCCAGCGTCAGGTCTCCTTTGCCCTGCGCGCCTACGCCATGTTCGCCACTAGCGCAGATAAAGGCGCGGTGCGTGATCGCACCCTGTTGGGGGAATAAAGATGAATTCCAATATGAACTATGAGCAGTCGACCCGACTGGTCGGTCTTTGCGCCGACAAAGGGTTGATGTGGCGCGATCGCTCGATGCTGGGGGAATAAGTCATGGTCTCTGCGGCGGATTATCTACGCAAGGTGCTGCTCTCCCCCGTCTATGAGGCGGCGCGGGTCACCCCCTTGCAAACCCTGAAAAAACTCTCCGAGCGGCTCGGCAATCACGTCAGCCTGAAGCGGGAGGATCTGCAACCGGTCCACTCCTTCAAGCTGCGCGGCGCCTATCACAAGATCGCCACCCTGACCCAGGAGCAGAAGGATCGCGGCGTCATCGCCGCTTCCGCCGGCAACCATGCCCAGGGGGTCGCCCTGTCGGCCGCCAGGCTCGGCATCAAGGCGATCATCGTGATGCCCAAGACCACGCCGGACATCAAGATCGATGCGGTGCGCCGCCAGGGCGGCAACGTCATGCTGTTTGGCAACAGCTTCGACGAGGCTTACGGCGAGAGCCGCCGCCTCGCCGAGTTGGAGGGCTACACCCTGATCCCGCCGTTTGACGACGTCGAAGTGATCGCCGGGCAGGGCACCATCGGCAAGGAGCTGCTGGAGCAGGATACCCATCTTACCCACGTCTTCGTGCCGGTGGGGGGCGGCGGGTTGGCCGCCGGGGTGGCGGTCTACATCAAGCAGCTGCTGCCGGATGTGAAGGTGATCGGGGTGGAGGCGGAGGGCTCCGCCTGCCTCAAGGCTGCACTGGCGGCCGGTGAGCCGGTCAATCTGGAGCGGGTCTCCCTGTTTGCGGACGGGGTGGCGGTCAAGCGCATCGGCGAGGAGACCTTTCGCCTGTGCAACCAGTATCTGGACGAGGTGGTGACCGTCTCCAACGACCAGATCTGCGCCGCGCTCAAGGATATCTTTGACGACTGCCGCGCCATCGCCGAACCGTCGGGTGCCCTGTCCCTGGCGGGCCTCAAGGCCTACAGCGAGCGGGAGCAGGTCAAGGGGGGGCGGATGGCGGCCATTCTTTCCGGTGCCAACGTCAACTTCCACAGCCTGCGCTACGTGTCGGAGCGCTGTGAAATAGGCGAGAAGCGCGAGGGCATGCTGGCGGTGACCATCCCCGAGCGCAAGGGGGCCTTCCTCGATTTCTGCCACAATCTGGGGCCGCGCATGGTGACCGAGTTCAACTATCGCTATGCGGATGCCGAGCTGGCGTCGTTGTTCGTCTCGGTGCGCCTCAACGGCGGTGACGAGGAGCTGGGCCAGATCATCGATCAGCTCGGCGGCAACGGCTACCCGGTGGTCAACATGACCGAGAGCGAGCTGGCCAAGAATCACGTGCGCTACATGATTGGCGGCCGCCCGGCCCGGCCCCTCGGTGAACGTCTCTACAGCTTCAAGTTTCCGGAGCAGCCTGGCGCCCTGATGCGCTTTCTGGAGACCCTGGGCTGTCGCTGGAACATCAGCCTGTTCCACTACCGCAACCACGGCGCTGACTATGGCCGGGTGCTCTGTGCCTTCGAGCTGCCGGACGAGGACGTGGTGTCATTCCACGACTACCTGCACGAGATTGGCTACGGCTGGAAAGAGGTGAGCGACGACCCCGCCTACCGGCTGTTTCTGGCCAGCTAGGCGCGCTGCAAGCAGCAAGAGGGAGGCCATCGGCCTCCCTTTTTCATGGCGCTGCCGGCGCACCCGCGGATACCCCTGCTTGGGGCGTTTTACGGTCGGGAATGCCGTGCGCTTCACACTCTTGAGTCCCAAGTCATTTGAGGCTGACAACAGATGGGATAACCTGATGGGCGGGGCCGGGTTTGCCCCATCAGGGAAGAGAGGCGCAAGAGCGCCCATCACGACTCATTGCAGAGGCTTTTACCATGAACAAATCGATACTTGCCGTGCTGGTCAGCGGCCTGCTCGTCAGCGGGGGCGTGCAGGCTGCCGCTCAGGACAACACCTGGTACGTCGGCGGCAAGGCCGGCTGGTCCAATTTTTACGGTGTGGACTACAACGAGCAGGTCAAAGCCGTTGTCGACCTTGTTGAACCAGACAAGAAGCACAGTGATCTTGGCGTGGGGGCATTTGTCGGTTACCAGCTCAATCCCAATCTGGGTTTCGAGCTGGGCTATGACTGGCTGGGCAAGTACAAACTGGACAAGACGGTATCACAGGGTACCCAGTCTGCCGGGCTGAATGGTGAAGCCAAGGCACAGATGGTGCAGGCCACGATGAAAATGAGCCTGCCGGCAACCTCGGTGCTGGATGTGTATGGCAGGCTGGGGGGGGCTTACGCCTGGACTGAGAGCGCTTATTCCGGGTGGTATAGCGACTCAGCCAATCCGGCCAACGATCTCTCATTCGATAGCAAGGGGCACAAATATCATGGTGCCGCATTTGTGGGCGCGTTGGGCATTGAATACGCGATCGATCGTGATTGGGCCGCTCGCCTCGAATATCAATACACAACGCCGCTTGGCAAGACCTCTCCCGAGGAGTCAGGCATCGAGATGGACAACGGCCTGCTGGCCTTCGCCATGCTCTATCGCTTCGGCCAGCAGGGCGGCGAAGTGGCTGCTCCCGCACCGGCCCCGGCGGCGGCGCCTGCTCCCGCCGTGGTGGTGGTGCCCAAGACCTTCAGCCTGAGCTCGGACGTACTGTTCGAATTCAACAAGGCGACCCTTAAGCCGGCTGCCAGCCAGGCGCTCGACGCCCTGTTCAGCCAGATAGTGGCGGCCAATCCGAAAGACGGGGTGGCGACCGTGATCGGCCATACCGATCGCATCGGCTCCGACGCCTACAACCAGGCGCTCTCCGAGCAGCGCGCCCGCAGCGTGGCCGACTACCTGATCGCGAAGGGGCTGTTTGCCGACAAGGTGCGGGTCGAGGGGCGCGGCAAGTCCTCTCCGATCACCGGCAACAACTGCAGCAGCGGCTCCAGACCGGCGCTGATCGCCTGCCTGGCACCGGATCGGCGGGTGGAAGTGCGGCTGGAAGGGGTCTCCCAGCAGGCGCAATGACCTGGGTGTCAGCATGAGCGACGAGGGAGGCCCAGGCCTCCCTCGTCTGTTCAGCCGGTGCCAAGCCGTCGCTGCCATTTGACCCGCTGGAAGCCGTAGCCCAGCAGGATCAGCAGCAGGGCGCCGGGCAGTACCGTGTGCCACAGAAAGGGCCATTGTTGCCCCGTCATCAACACCAGCAGAGGGTTGGCGCCGGCAGGCGGGTGGATCAGATCCAGCCCCTGCATCAGCGCGATGGCCAGCCCCACGCCCAGAGCCAGTTGCAGCTCCAGCGGCAGGGGCAGCTCCTGCATCAGCAAGCCGACGGTGGCCGTCAGCAGATGGCCGCCGAGCACGTTCCACGGCAGTGCCAGCGGGCTCGTCGGCAGGGAAAACAGCAACACGCAGCTGGCCCCGAAGGGCGCCATGATCAGGGCGGCATGCCAGCTGATGTTCAACCAGCCCAGCACACCTATCGCCAGTGCCGCCCCCACTCCTGCCCACAAGGGGCCATACCATCTCGTCATCACGGTTTCCTTCTTGGTTTGTCAGCCGTGATTAGGCACATTAGGTAGACAGATCGGTGTACTTCAAGAGGAAAAACGCGATGAGCGAAAAACGGCAGCAGCTGGTGGCGACGGCCTACCGTCTGTTCAACCGCCATGGCTTTCACGCCACCGGCATCGACCGCATCTGGGCGGAGGCCGGCAGCACCAAGCGCACTCTCTATCGTCATTTTCCCACCAAGGATGCCCTGATCGAGGAGGTGCTGCAGTCCCGCGAGCGGGAGTTCTTCGCCCTGCTGGAAGCGCGCCTGCAGGGGCAGGAAGGGCGGGAGAGTCGCCTGCACGCCCTGTTCGACGGTTTCGGGGAGTGGTTTGGCCGCAGCGACTTCTATGGCTGCAACTTCATCAACGCCAGCGCCGAGTTTGCCGATCCCCGTCACCCGGTTCGCAAGCTGGTGGTGGCGCACAAGCAGGCGCTGCTGGACTGGGTCTGCACCAGGCTCGACTGCCACGAGGCGCAAGCCACCGGCATCTGCCTGTTGCTGGAGGGGGCCGTGGTGATGGCGCACAGCTATCAACAACCGCAGGCACTGGTGCAGGCAAGGTCGCTGGCATTGGCGCTGTTATGTGCCGATGGCGAGGTGTCTGCCGGCTGATATAGCCAATCGGTGTTAAGCCCGCCCCGGCAGCTGGTCGATAACTGACCAGATGTATGGCGCCGAGGGCGAAGATATGCGCATCGATCACTACGACCTCCAGGGGGAGGTGCAATACCAGCAACAGCAGGCCCAGGCCCGCAAGGTGCGCAGGCTTGGCCCCGTGCCGCCAGCCAGCCAGGTGCAGTCCCCTGCCACGGCGCCGGCGGACTCTGCCCCCGCTGCTGCCGGCGGCGGCAGTCAGCTCACCTTCACCCGCAGCAGCCTGCTGACGCTGCAGATGGCCAGCCGCACTGCCGCCGGCCCGGCTCAGAGCGCCCCTGAACCTGCCTCGGCCAAGTCCACCGAGACCGGCAAGAGCGAACAGGATGGCATGCCCAACGACGGGCTCGACAATCGTCAGCGGCTCATCAAGCTGATGATCGAGGCCATGCTGGGCCACAAGATAGAGCTGCCGGATCCCATCAAGCCGGCCGAGCAGGGCGCGGAGGGGGTGAGTGCCCCGACGGGTGAGGGGACCCAGCCTGCCGCCGAGCCGGATCAGCTGGTGGAGGTGACCGACAGCCTGCTGCAAAAAGAGCAGCTCAACGTGGTGGCGGCGGCGAATGTGCAGACCCAGGATGGCCAGACCCTGCAGCTGGATCTTGGGTTTGTGCTGGACTGGCGTCAGCTCGACATCAGCCAGCGCCGCACCACCCTCAATGCCCTCAAGGATCCGCTGGTGCTCAATCTGGATGGAAAAATCGCCGGCCTGACCGACGCCCGGGTCAATTTCGACCTCGATCAGGATGGCAAGGCGGACAGCCTGCCTGGCCTGAGTGAGGGGAGCGGCTTCGTGGCGCTGGATCGCAACGGCAACGGCACCATAGATGACGGCGGCGAGCTGTTCGGGGCCCGTTCCGGCAACGGGTTTGGCGAGCTGGCGACCCTGGATGAGGATGGCAATGGTGTGCTGGACGAGCGGGACAGCCAGTTCTCGGCGCTGCAGTTCTGGCAGCCGGATCAGTCACCCATCGCTCTGGTGGAGCTGGGGATAGGCGCCATCCTGCTGCATCCCCTCGACACCCCCTTCAACCATCTGGGGGAAAACGGCAATCAGGGGGTGCTGCGCCAGTCCGGCCTCTATGTGACCGAGCAGGGCAAGGGGGCTGGGTGCAGCAGGTCGACCTGCGGGTCTGAGCCCTGCGCCCGCATGGCAAACCCAGTCGCTGACGCTGCACGTTGGCGACCGCTTCACCGTCAGCGACCAGCACCTGACTCAGTTCAGCTCGGTGGGGTCGATATCGAGGCTCCAGCGCACCCGCTTGGTCTCGGGCCACCCCTCCAGCTCCTTCACCGCCCAATCCAGCAGCTGGGCCAGCGGTGCCCGGCTCGGCCCCTGCACCAGCAACTGCATGCGAAACTTGCCCGCCTTGCGCTCCATGAAGCCGCTGATGGGCCCCAGCACCTGCACATGTGGGTAGCGGGCGCTGCGCAGGGTGTCGGCGAGGCGGGCGAGGAACAGCTGCACCTCGTCGCGGCCGTTGGCCTCGGCCCGAAACAGCCCCTGATAGCTGAACGGCGGCAGCCCCAGCAGGCGACGCTCCTTGAGCGCCGTGTCGGCAAAGTGGCCATAGCCGTTCTGGGTCAGATCCTGCAGCAGGGAGTGCTCCGGGTGATGGCTCTGCAATACCACCAGCCCCGGCTTGCTGGCGCGACCGGCACGGCCCGCTACCTGGGTGTAGAGCTGGGCCAGCTTCTCGGCGGCGCGAAAATCGGCGCTGAACAGGGCGCCATCCACATCCAGCAATCCTACCAATGTCACGTCCGGGAAGTGGTGGCCCTTGGCCAGCATCTGGGTGCCGATCAGGATCTTGTACTTGCCCGCCTTGATGTCGCCGAGGCGGCTCTCCAGCTCCCCCTTACGACGGGTGTTGTCCCGATCGATGCGCACCACCGGATATTGCGGGAACACGGTGCCGAGCAGCTGCTCCAGTTGTTCGGTGCCGACCCCGGATCCGATCAGATCAACGCTGCCACACTCCGGGCAGTGGTGGGGCAGGGGGCGCACGCTGTCGCAGTGGTGGCAGTGCAGCCGCCGCCCGGCCTGGTGCCAGGTGTACCAGGCGTCGCAGCGCTCGCAGGCAGCGCTCCAGCCGCACTGGTGACAGATGAGGGCCGGGGCATAGCCGCGGCGGTTGAGGAACAGCATCACCTGGTTGCCGGCCGCCAGATGCTCCGCCATCAGCTGCTCCAGCTGGGGTGAGAGGCCGGCCTGCAGCCGCACGTTCTTGATGTCCAGGATCACCTGGCGGGCGGTCTGGGCGTTGCCGGCGCGGCGGGTCAGGCTGAGGTGGTGATACTTGCCGCTGCGGGCGTTGTGCAGCGTCTCCAGCGACGGGGTGGCAGAGCCCAGCAGGATCGGAATGCCGGCACGATGGGCCCGCATCACCGCCAGATCCCGCGCGTGGTAGCGAAAGCCGTCCTGCTGCTTGAAGGAGCCGTCATGCTCCTCGTCGATGATGATGATGCCGAGGTTGTGGAACGGGGTGAACACGGCGGAGCGGGTGCCGATCAGGATGGCGGCGCCGCCGTCGCGGCAGGCCAGCCAGGCGTCGAGCCGCTCCCTGTCGTTCATGGCCGAGTTCATCGCCACCACGGGTACGTTGAAGCGGCGGCGGAAGCGATTGATGGTCTGCGGGGTGAGGCCGATCTCCGGCACCATCACCAACGCC
Source organism: Aeromonas sp. A35_P (assembly GCF_002259925.1). Lineage (NCBI taxonomy): Bacteria > Pseudomonadati > Pseudomonadota > Gammaproteobacteria > Aeromonadales > Aeromonadaceae > Aeromonas > Aeromonas sp. A35_P. The sequence goes on from NZ_NEVB01000253.1 coordinate 35,316, forward strand.
TGCTTGCCCGCCTTGAGCAGGGGCTCGAGGATGCTCAGGTAGACCTCGGTCTTGCCGGAGCCGGTGATGCCGTCCAGCAAAAAGGCGCCGAACCTGTCGCTCTGGCTGGTGACGGCAGAGACCGCCAGCGCTTGTTCGCCGTTGAGGCGCAGCCCCTCGCCCGGCTCGAAGCGGGCGGCCCAGTCGCCCTCATGGCTTGGCTCCAGCGAGCGCTTCTCCAGCAGCCCCTTCTTCTCCAGTGCGCTGAGTGCTGCACTCTGGATCTCCTCCTGCTTGAGGGCGGAGGGGGTCTGCGGCCCCTTGCGCAGCAAGGCGAGGGCCTGCTGCTGCTTGGCCGCCCGCTTGAGCTCGTTGAGATCGACCGCCATGCCGGCCTCGGTGGCAAACCAGAACTCCAGCTCCCGATAGGCGGCGGGCTCCCCCTTGCGCACCAGCACCGGCAGGGCGTGGGGCAGCACCTCCCCCAATGGATGCTGGTAGTAGCTGGCACTCCAGTTCATCAGCGCCAGGATATCCGGCCCCAGCACTGGCGCCACATCCAATACCCGCTTGATGGGTTTGAGCTTGTTGCGCGGCACTAGGCTGTCAGCCGGGTGATCCACCACCAGTCCGACCAGGGTTTGCGGGCCGAACGGGATCTCGACCCGGCAGCCGGGGGCAGGCAAGGGCAGGGGGGAGAGATAGTCGAAATGACGGCGTAACGGCACCGGCACAGCCACACGAACCAGATCCAGCGTTTGGGAAGAATTCACCAGAGATTGCCTATTTTTTCTGCGAAGCCACTTGCCTGATCTCAGGCATTTCCTATATTATTCGCAGCCTTTGAAACTGTGTTCAACAATCGTGTGGTGTCCGACAGAAGATCGGATGGCGACACGGCCTATTACTTTGAGGTTGTCCATGAAAGCTGGTATCCACCCTGACTACGTAGCCATCACCGCCAAGTGCTCTTGCGGTAACGTCATCAACACTTTCTCTACCGTTGGTAAAGATCTGAACCTGGACGTGTGCTCCGAGTGCCACCCGTTCTACACCGGCAAGCAGAAAGAAGTTTCTAGCGGCGGCCGCGTAGACAAGTTCAACAAGCGTTTCGGTGCGATGACCACCAAGAAGTAATTTTACTTCTGAAGAATTCTGAAAAAGGCGCCCGATGGGCGCCTTTTTTATTGGTCGGCGTTCTGTAAGGGCCCGCTTTGCCCTATGGTGGTGTGGTTGACGAGGGATGCAGAGCAGGAGCGAGTGAATGAGGAATTGTCTGGTGATGGGGGCGGCGGGCTACATAGGTTCTTACCTGGTGCCCCATCTGCAGGAGCTGGGTTATCGGGTAATTGCCGGGGCGCGGCGCCCCTGCCGGTTGCCGCCCGGGGTGGAGTTTCGCCTCGCCGACAGCCTCAGGCCCATCACCCTGTTGCCTGCGCTGGCGGGCATCGACACCGTCTTCTATCTGGTGCACGCCATGGGGGCAGGGGCCGACTTTCACCGGCTGGAGCAGCAGGGGGTGAAGAACTTCGCCGCTGCCGCCCGCGTCGCCGGGGTGCGCCGCATCATCTATCTCGGCGCCATCCAGCCGGAACAGTGCAACAGCCGCCATCTCAACTCCCGCCGTCACTGTGGCGAGCTGTTTCGGGGCGCCGGCGTACCGACAGTGGAGCTGCGCGCCGGCATCATCATTGGCCCCGGCTCGGCGGCGTTTGAGGTGATGCGGGATCTGGTGTTCAACCTGCCGCTGATGGTGACCCCCAAGTGGGTGCGCTCGCGCACGCCGCCGATTGCACTGTCCAACCTGCTGCACTATCTGGGCGGGCTGGTGGAGGCCGACGGGGTGGACGGCCAGATCTTCAACGCCGCCGGCCCCGAGCTGCTCAGCTACCAGCAGCAGTTGCAGAAGTTTGCCGCCCATATCGGCAAGCGCTGCCCCATCATTCCCATCCCCTTCCTGAGCCCGCGCCTCTCCGCCTGGTGGCTGCAGTTCGTCACCTCGGTACCGCAACCTGTGGCCAAGGCGCTGGTGGGCGGCCTCAAGCACGACATCCCGGCCGATGATGGCCCGTTGCGGGCCCTGCTGCCGCAAACCCTGCTCAGCTTCGACGAGGCGCTGGCCGAGAGTCTATCTCTGGAGCAGCGGCTCGGCGCCGAACAGCAGGGGGAGGAGACCCCGCTCGGCCTGCGCTGGCGCCACCCCGAGTACGGCTTCTATGACCGCACCGCCAGCGGCGATGCCCTCAGCCTCGCCTCGCCGGAGGTGGTGTGGCAGGTACTGCAGCAGCTGGGGGGCGAGCAGCGCTACTTCTACATGAACCAGCTGTGGGTGGTGCGCGAATGGATGGATCACCTGATCGGCGGCCCGGCGCTGACCCGTGGTCGCACCAACCCGGATCGCTTCGTGAAGGGGGATATGCTGGACTCCTGGCAGATCCTTGGGGTGGACGAGGGGCGCAGGCTGGATCTGCTGTTCAACATGCGGGCCCCCGGTGTCGGCCGGCTGGAGTTCAACATACTGCCGGAGGAATCGGGGTTGACCCGGCTCAAGGTGACGGCTCACTGGCATCCGCAGGGGGCCTGGGGGCTGGCCTACTGGCTCGCCATGCTGCCGTTCCACCTCTTCATCTTCCAGGGCATGACCGAGGCGATCGCCCGGAAGGCGGAGGCCATGGCGGGAATCCCCGTCATGGATTGAAACCATATCTATAACTAAATAGGTATTGGTAAGTGGTGTGACATGCTAATTACTGGCTTGTCATTGGCGGGTTGGCGATACTTTCCTCTGTGAAAGCCCGGTGGTTTTCTTTATGATCCCCAGCCCTCGCCCGTGGGCGAGCCAATGCACCACTCATTCACTACCGTATCGGGGTCCCCCATGTCCGATCAGCAGCACGATCTCCGCCAACAGGCACTCGACTACCACGCCCAGCCCGTGCCGGGCAAAATCGCCATCGCCCTCACCAAGCCCGCCGAGACCGCCCGCGATCTGGCACTGGCCTACAGCCCGGGCGTGGCCGAGCCGGTGCGCGAGATCGCCGCCAACCCGGCCGATGCCTACCGTTATACCGGCAAGGGCAATCTGGTGGCCGTCATCTCCAACGGCACCGCCATTCTGGGGCTGGGCAATCTGGGCCCGCTGGCCTCCAAGCCGGTGATGGAGGGCAAGGCCCTGCTGTTCAAGCGCTTTGCCGGCATCGACGCCATCGACATCGAGGTGAAGCACGACACCAGCGCCCAGTTCATCGACACGGTCGCCGCCATCGCCGACACCTTCGGCGGCATCAACCTGGAAGACATCAAGGCCCCCGAGTGCTTCGAGATTGAACAGGCGCTGATCGAGCGCTGCGACATTCCGGTGTTCCACGATGACCAGCACGGCACCGCCATCGTCACCGCCGCCTGACCCCTTCCCCGTTGATGGTCACCGTGCTGCGGATATAGCCCTGCTCCACGCGCTGGAAGTGCAGGGCAAGCAGATTGGCGACAGCCGCATCGTCTGCATGGGGGCCGGCGCTGCCGCCACCGCCTGCATGGACCTGCTGATCAAGTGTGGCGCCAAGCCCCACAACATCTTCATGCTGGACCGTCAGGGCGTGATCCACAGCGGTCGCACCGATCTGAACCAGTACAAGCAGCGCTTCGCCAACGACACCCCTCTGCGCACCCTGATGGAGGTGATCGATGGGGCTGACGTCTTCGTCGGCGTCTCCGGCCCGGACGTGCTGCCCGCCGAGGCGGTAGCGCTGATGGCTCCCAATCCGGTGATCTTCGCCTGCTCCAACCCGGACCCCGAGATCAAGCCGGCGCTGGCCCACGGAGTGCGCGGCGACCTCATCATGGGTACCGGTCGCTCCGACTACCCGAACCAGATCAACAACGTGCTCTGCTTCCCCTTCATCTTCCGCGGTGCCCTCGACGCCCGTGCCAGCCGCATCAACGATGCCATGAAGATTGCGGCGGTCGAGGCGATCCGTGGTCTGGCCAAGGAGCCGGTGCCTGCCGAGGTGCTGACCGCCGCCGGCGTCAGCGAGCTCGCCTTTGGCAAGGACTACGTCATTCCCAAGCCGATGGATGCCCGTCTGTTGCCGCGGGTCGCCCGCGCCGTGGCGCTGGCGGCGGTGGAGTCCGGCGTCGCCCGCATCGCCCTGCCGGCGGACTACATGCTGGGTTGAGTCACGGCAAGCGTGCAGAAAACAGAAGGGGCCCCATGTCGGGGCCCCTTTTCATTACGGGAAGCTTGCTGGTCGATTACTTGGTCTTGGGAGCAACCTTGACGGCCGGCGCCTTGGCGTGGGCAGCCTTGTGGTGTTTTTTCACGACCTTGGTCTGGGTAGCCTGGGGAGCGGCAGCCTTGGTCGGAGTGGCAGCCATGGTGAAGCCGGAGGTCAGGGCGAAGACAGCAGCCAGGCTCAGGGGGATCAGCTTGTTCATATTCCAGTTCCTCATTCGGGTTGATGACATGGAGCGTTTCTCCATGACTTCATCCTAGGGCTGTTCGACTCGCGGTTCAGTGAGTGACTGGTGACGGTTTGTATCCAAATGTACAGGCAGCATCAGGCAGAAACGGGCACCGCTGCTGCTTGGCAGCAGTTGCACCTCGCCGCCGTGGTGGCGGGCGATGCTGCGCACTATGGCCAGCCCCAGCCCGGCGCCGCCAGTGCGCCTGTCGCGGCTCTGATCCAGCCGCACGAAGGGCTCGAAGATCTGCGGCGCCAGTGCCGGATCGATGCCGGCGCCGTCGTCGGCCACCTCCAGCAGATAGTGATCCTGCTGGCGCGCCATGCTGAGGGTCACCCGGCTGGCGGCGTGGCGCAGGGCGTTGCCGATGAGGTTCTCCAGCGCCCGATCCAGCAGGCGGATGTCGCCGCGCCAGGGCAGGGCCATGGCCGGGCGCACGAAGTCGAGCCGTTTGTCCGGTCGCAGCGCCTGCCAGTCGGCGAGGCGGCTGCCGGCCCAGCTGCCGAGCTCCAGCTCGCTGCACTGCAGCGGCAGCTCGGGGCGATCGAGCCTGGCGTAGGTGAGCATCTCCTCGATGAGGGCGTCCAGCGCGCCGAGATCCCGCTCCAGCCCCTGCTGCTCGTCGGCCGAGGGTGCCGGGTCCAGCATGGCGAGCCGGTAGCGCAGCCGCACCAGCGGGGTGCGCAGCTCGTGGGCGATGGCGTCGGTCAGCTGCTTGCGGCTGGCCAGCATGGCCTGCAGCTGCTCGGTCATCTGGTCGAAGGTGCGGCCGACCCGGCCCAGGCTGCTGCCTGGGGGCAAACGGGTGCGGCAGGAGAGATCGCCGTCACCGACCCGGCGGGCGGTCTGTTCGAGCTGCTGCAGGCCGCGCCAGTGCGGGCGTAGCCAGAGCAGGATCGGCAGCCCCAGCGAGAGACCGATGGCTAGCAGCAGCCCCACGTCGACCCAGTGCAGCTCGTGCAGGTAGGAGAGATAGGGCACGGGGCCGACGATCAGCACCTGATCGGTGCCCGGAATGCGCTGCAGGAAGGTGTCATCCTCCTCGACGATGACGATGTTGCCCGCCTCCAGGAAGGCCTGGTCCTCGCTGGCCAGCGGCTGGTTGGCGAGGGCGCCGATCTGCAGCGGCAGGGTGAGCTGGCGGCTCTGCTCCGCCATGCGGGCAGGCCAGTGTTCGGCCGGCAAGCGGGCCAGCTCGCCGGTGAGCAGGCCGAGAGAGCCCTGCATCATCCGCTCCAGATAGCGATCTCCCGCCCGCTCGGCGGTGACCTGATAGACCATGCCGACCAGCAGGATGGCCAGGGTGAAACAGCCGATCAGCAGCAGATAGAACTGGATAAACAGGCGTCGCATCGGGCTCTCCTCTTGCCTGGATTGCGTCTGGGCATTGCCTTGTTGCCCCCTCATTCCCAACCCTTCTCCCGCAAGGGGAGAAGGGAGCAGAGAGCATCAAGGTCATTCGGCGGGGCTTATTCCCAGGCCTGAGGTACCAGCAGGTAGCCTTTCTGGCGCACCGTCTTGATGCGGGTCGGGTTGCTGGTGTCGTCCCCCAGCTTGCGGCGCAGGCGGGAGATGGCCACGTCCATGCTGCGATCCTGGCCGTCGTAGTCGCGACCGCGCAGGCTGCGAAACAGCGCCTCCCGCCCCAGGATCTGGCCGGCGTGGCAGGCCAGCTCCCACAGGAGGTCGAAATCGGCGGTGGAGAGGGGAATGCTGTCGCCGTCGAGGCGCACGTCCCGGCCCGGGCCGTCGATCTGCAGCCGGCCGAACTGCAGGCGCTGGGGCGGCGAGCCGGCGACCACGGGTTGCGGGGCCTGTTGCCCCTGCTGGCGGAACTGGACCCGCAGCCGGGCCAGCAGCACGGGGGGCGGCGTGGTCTTGAGGATGTAGTCGTTGGCCCCCAGCTCCAGGCTCAGGATCTGGTTCATGTCGCTGTCCAGCGAAGTGAGCATGACGATGGGGCCGGCGAAGCGCGGACGCAGATCCCGGCACAGGGAGAGACCATCCTGACCCGGCAGCATGATGTCGAGCAGCACCAGGTCCGGCTGCTCGGCCTCGACCCTGGCGAGCGCCAGATCGCCCCTCGGCTCCAGTAGCACTTCCGTGTCGTGGCGGGCCAGCCAGCTGCTGATGAGCTGGCCTATCTCGGGATCATCTTCAACAAAAAGAATGCGTTGCATGGTGGCATGACACCCAGACTGTGGCGCGGATGCGCGTGCCGCCAGCATAGCGGCTCCGGCCGCCCCATGCACTTGGATAAATAATCAAACAGGGCCCGCGGGCCCTGTCTTGTTTTGCTGGTCGAGCGGGGGCTGTGCCCCGGCGGTATCAGCCCGCCTTGCGCTTGAGATAGACGCCGGCTTCCATGTAGTGAACCCAGGGGGAAGTGGTTCGGACAGGGCGACGTGCTCTCCCCTGTGACATCAACCCGCCTTGCGCTTGAGATAGACGCCGGCTTCCATATGGTGAGTCCAGGGGAACTGATCGAACAGGGCGAAGCGGGCGATCTCGTGGGTTTCGCCGAGCACCTGCATGTTGGCCTGCAGGGTCTCGGGGTTGCAGGAGATGTAGAGGATGTTGTCGTAATCCTGCACCAGCTTGACGGTGGCGTCGTCGAGGCCGGCCCGGGGCGGGTCGACGAAGATGGTGTTGCACTGGTAGGCGGAGAGATCGACCCCTTTGAGGCGGTTGAACTCCCGCTCGCCGCGCATCGCCATGGTGAACTCCTCGGCCGACATGCGCAGGATGATCAGGTTGTCGACGCCGTTGGCGGCGATGTTGAACTGGGCGGAATCCACGCTCGGCTTGGCGATCTCGGTGGCCAGCACCTTGCTAAAGTTCTGCGCCAGGGCGATGGAGAAGTTGCCGTTGCCGCAGTAGAGCTCCAGCAGGTCGCCCTCGCTCCCCTTGGTCACGTCCAGCGCCCAGCCCAGCATCTGTTCGTTGATGGCGGCGTTGGGCTGGGTGAAGCTGTTTTCCACCTGCTTGTAGACCAGCTCGCGGCCCTGCACATTCAACCGTTCGATGACGAATTCCTCCCCCAGGCAGATCTTCTGCTTGTGGGCACGGCCAATCAGTTGCAGCTCGAATCCCTTGGCCCGCAGGTCGGCCTGCAGCGCTTCGGCAGCCTGCTGCCACTCGCTCTCCAGCTTGCGATGGTAGAGCAGGCTGACGCAGATCTGGCCGGACTGGGTGGAGAGGTAGTCGATCTGGAACAGCTTGCGGCGCAGCACGGGGTGCGGGCGCAGCCCTTCCAGCAGCACCGGCATCAGCTGGTTGATGAGGCGGCTGGCGGTGGGGAACTGGTCAACCCGGATGATCTCCTTGGTGGCCGGCGCATACATGCAGTGGTACAGGTCGTCACCGTCGTGCCAGATGCGAAACTCGGCGCGCATCCGGTAGTGTTCGGCGGGGGAGGCGTGCACTTCCAGCGCAGGCAGGGTGAAGTCGGCGAACAACCCGCAGAGGCGCTCGCGCTTCTCGTCGAGCTGGGCCTGGTAGTCGGCCGGGGTTCGAAGGGGCTCCGGGTCGGCGGAAACCTGCTGGGATTGGGTCATGATTTACCTCACATGCACACCGGTCTGGCCGGGACGAAATCGGGGGAAGCCTGCGGCCACCCAAAGGGGCCCGATTTTAAAAGGCCGCTGCGGATTGTCCAGCATTTTGTGGTCAAGAAGTGTGCAGTCAGGCCGATAGCTGATCTACAGGCATGGTGGGAGGACACATTATGCAGATCGACGGAGTGGGCGCGGCCCAACCCAAGGGAGTGGGTGTTGCTCCCAAATCGCCCCAGCAGGCGGAAGCAAAGCAGACCAACAACGAGGATGAAGTCTCGTTGCACAAGGCGCCGAAATGGGCGCAGGTGCTGGTGCAGCAGGCGCTGCAGTTCGCGCTGGAGATCAACGGCCAGGGCTACAAGGCGCCCAAGGCGCAGGATCAGCCGGAGGCGGTGACCCCGGATACCCTGTTCGACTTCCAGTCGGTGGCCGACAACGTGCTGCAGTTCGTCACCGGCCGGCTGGGGGCTGCCCGGGCCGACGGCAAGTCGGACGACAGCCTGACCGGCATGATGGAGCAGGCCCGCAAGGGGGTGGACAAGGGCTTTGATGACGCCAGGAAACAGCTTGGCGACTGGGCGGACAACGAAGACATCAAGACCGGCATGGATCAGAGCTACAAGCTGATCCAGGAGGGGCTCGACCAGTTCGAGAAGGAGTTCTTCGGCAAGGTCTCCACCACCGACATGGGCCAGGCCGAGATGGCCAGCCGCCAGCAGGGCTCGCTGGAGATCCAGACCAAGGATGGCGACAAGGTGGTGCTGCGCTTCAACGACAGCTGGCAGACCAAGTCCCAGAAGGATGACAGCGGCAGCCAGTTCAGCCTCAAGTCGAGCCAGAGCTTCAGCTTCTCGCTGGAGGGCAACCTGAGCAGCGAGGAGATGGACTCCATCGGCAAGCTGGTCAAGGGGATCGACGATCTGGCCGGCAGCTTCTTCTCCGGCAATTTCGACGACCTGTTGAAGAAGGCGGGCGAGCTGAAGCTGGATGACAGCCAGCTGGCCTCCTATTCGCTCAAGCTCAAGCAGAGCCTCAAGCTGAGCCAGACCTATCAGGGGGCGCACTCCCTGCAGGAGATGCTCAAGCCGCTGGCCGACTACCTGCCCAAGCTGGATCAGGTGCAGCAGCAGGCGGATGCCCTGCTGCCGGCATCCCAGCAGCAGGCGCTGACGCCGGCGGTGCTGGCGGCCCGTGGCCAGAGCGATCCGGCCCAGGTGGGCAGCTTCACCAGCTTCAACCAGCGGATGCTGGATGCGCTGCGGATGATCGGCCAGTTCCAGCCGGCGACGGATACCAGCAGCAAGAGCGTCTGAACCGTTTTGGATTGAGAAGGACCATGACCGGCCGTTTGCCAGCTCCTGCAGGGGCTGGCAAACTGGCCTTTTTCCCGATCCGGCCAGCCCATGAACCCGAAAAAGCCCAGAGACAAGCGCGAGCTTTGCTACCCCTTCATCTTCGAAACCCAGTTCCAGTGTGACTACGAGATCGCCACCGACGAGCTCTGCTGCCAGGTGGGCGCCGTGTTGTCACAGCTGGCTCCGGAGGCCGAGATTGCGCCCATGCAGGCGGATCTCGCGGCGCTGCAGCGGCTTATCTACAACCTCAACGGCTCGGTGCGCGGCCGGCTCGGCATCTTCGAGGAGGATCTGGCGTGGCTGAAGGGGCGTTACGATCACTACAACGAGGCGAGCCGCGGCCGGGTCACCGGTTTCGTGCTGCCGCAAGGGCCGCAGCCGATCCCGACCCTGCACCTGTGCCGCTGCGGCAGCAAGAAGGTGGTGCGGCTGCTGGTGCGGTTGGAGGAGAGCGGGGTGTGCTTCGACCCCATCCTCTATCGGTTCGCCAACCTGCTGGCCAACTTCTTCTTCGTTCTGACCGTCTACCTCAAGCAGCTGTGGCAGGTGGACGAGGTGCCCTACGTCAGCATCAACTACTGAATACGGCCAAAAAAGCTTTTGTTTTTCATGAAGATCAAACACGATCATCCCATTTGTCGGTTGCCGGGATGGTCCCGGTAGTGCAGGGGGAAGGTCATGACCATGCTTCATCTCAGTGGCAGTTCGTTCTTGATGCCGGGCAACCTCGCCTAGCGCCCCCTGGCTGAATATGGCGAAGTGCAGGTGGCCCCCCATGGCCAGTGGTTGCAGATCCTGATGAATCAGGGCGCCGATGCCGCGGCCGGGATCCACATCATCATCTGGTTGTGGGAAGATCTGGTGCCCGCCCGGACCCTGCAGGAGTGGGGCCGTCTGGCGCAGGACGAGCAGCAGCTGGCGGTCGCCGCCTTTGTCGACGCGCTCTGTCAGCCTCTATTGCAGCATCTGCAGCGCCGCCCGCAGGATCATCTGCTGGTGGGGGCCTGCAGCCATGCTCCGCTCTGTGTCTATGGCACGACCCCTGCCGTGCTCGCCGCGCTGGCCAGTGCGTTCGAGCAGCAGATGGCCCGCCTGCGCCTGCAGCAACCCGGTCTGGACGACCTGCACCTGCCGCTCTGGCTGCAACAACATGGCCGCCAGCACTGCTTCGACCGGCGCAACCTCTATCTGATGTCCTGCCCCTTCTCCATGGCCGGTCTGGCCAGCCTGGCGCAGTGGATGCTCCCCTTGCTGCAGCGGTTGCAGCAACCCGCCCACAAGGTGCTGGTGCTCGACTGCGACAACACCCTGTGGGGCGGTGTGGTCGGCGAAGACGGTGTCGGCGGCGTCCTGCTGGGACAGGACGGGATGGGCCGGCTCTACCAGGCCTTCCAGCAGGCGGCCAGTCATTGGCACGGGCAGGGCATAGTGCTGGCGCTCTGCTCCAAGAATCTGGCGGACGATGTGTGGCGGCTGTTTGACGATCATCCGGGCATGGTGCTGACACGGGCGCAGATCGCCGCCGCCGAGATCGGCTGGGAGCCCAAATCCCAGGGGCTGCGGCGGCTGGCCGCGCGCCTCAATGTCGGGCTGGACAGCCTGGTCTTCTGGGATGACAGCGAACTGGAGCGGGCTGAGGTGCGGGCCAACTGCCCCGAGGTGCTGGTGATGACCCCGCCGGCCGATCTCTGGAGCTGGCCGGATGTCCTGCTGACGCTGCCGGCCCTGTGCAGTCGCCACCAGAGCCGGGATGACGGCCTGCGGCAGCACTCCTATCAGGCCCAGGCCGAGGCCGAGGCGGTGCGCCGGCAACTGGGCGACGAGCACGTCTTCCTGTGGCAATTGGCGCTGCAGGCCGACTGGCAGCCGCTCTCCCCGGGCAACCAGTTGCGAGCCGAACAGCTCAGCCAGAAGACCAATCAGTTCAACCTCTCCGGCCGCCGCTATCAGGCGGCGGAGCTGGCTCGGCTGGCCAGCGAGGGGGGTGAGGTCTGGCTGGCCAGCCTGCGAGACCGATTCGCCGATCACGGCATGACGGCCCTGCTGGTGGTACGCCCGCTCGAGGAGGGCAGGGCGCTGCTGGATACCCTGGCCATCAGCTGCCGGGTGCTGGGGCGCGGCTTTGAATACTGGCTGCTGGCGCAACTGGCGAACCATCTGCTGGCGCAACTGGCGAACCATCTGCGGGCGCAAGGGGTGAGCGAGCTGGTCATCAGCCTGGTTGCCACCACCCGCAACCAGCCGGCGCGGGATTTTCTGGCGAGCCTGCCAACCCGGCCGATAACCACTCCAGCGGGCTTGCTGCCGCTGGCGGACGAGCTGTTCCTCACGCTTGATCTCTGCTCTCTTTCTCTCCCGTTTTTGGAGTTCTATGCCAATGAATGACCTTATCGCGCTGGCACACCAGCAGTTCCCCCAGGCCAGCATCAACGCACAGTCTGCCCTCGGCAGCTTTCCCGAGTGGGACTCTCTGGGTCACTTCAACCTGCTGCTGCTGGTCGAGCAGCACTATGCCGTGCGGTTCGAGCCGCACGAGCTGGCCGAGTTGAAGAGTCTGGCCGACATCCAGCAAGCCTTGCAGAGCAAAGGGGTTGCCGTGTGAAGCAGGCACTCGAGCAGGCGCTGACCGAGCTGGGGATCCCCAGAGGCGGCGCCCTGATGGTGCACTCGGATGCCATGGTGGTGGCCCAGTTTGCCGGTATGGGCAACGCCGCAGGCATCGCGGCCTTCTGGACATGCCTCGAGCAGTGGCTGGGCGGGCACCTGCTGGTGCCGACCTTCAGCTACAGCCCGATGGCGGACGAGTGCTTCGACCCTGCGCAGACCCCGAGCAAGGTGGGCTTGATGACGGAGCTGTTCCGCCAGCGGGAAGGGGTGGTGCGCACGCTCGATCCCGTCTTCAGCATGGCGATCAGCGGCCCGCAGGGGCCTGCGCTGGTGGCCCGGGAGTGTCACGACTGTTTCGGTCAGGAGAGCCCGTTCGGCTGGCTGGCGGAGCAGGACGGCTGGCTGCTGGGGCTGGGTTGCCACCCCGACCGCATCACCTTCACCCACTACGTGGAGCAGCGGCTGGCCGTCCCCTACCGCTATCACAAGATGTTTGCGGGCCAGGTGTGCGTCGATGGCCGGGTGCGAGAGTGGCAGGCGGATTACTATGTGCGCGACCTGTCGCTGGCCAGCGAAATCGACCTCTCCCGGCTGGTGGCCCTGTTGCAGGAGCGGGGCGCCTGGCGCCAGACGCTGTGCCAGCGGGTGCCGGTCTGGGCTGTGTCGTGCCGTGACTTCATCCTGGCCGCCGGCGAGTTGCTGGCGGCGGCCCCATACGCCCTGATCCGGGCGGGAGGAGAACCTCATGCAGTTTGATCACATCGGACTGGTGGTGCCGGACCTGGCGAGCGGTGTGGCCTATTGCCGCGACGTGCTGGGGCTGAGCCGCTTCTCGGCGGCGGTGGAAGATCCGCTGCAACGGGTCTGGGTGCAGTTCGTGCATGACGACCATGGCCTCTGCTACGAGCTGGTCGCACCGGCCGGCGAGGAGAGCCCGGTCGCCCAGGTGCTCAAGACCCGGCGCAACGTCATCAACCACCTTGCCTATCGGGTGAATAACCTGCGAGAGAGTGCCGAACGGCTGCGCACACCGCGCCACCTGCCCCTCGGGCCCAGCCAGCCGGCCATCGCGTTTGGCGGCGTCCACGTCCAGTTTTTCCTGAGCCCCCTTGGCCACATTGTCGAATTGATCGAGGCACCCACCCCATGAGTTTTCCACCCAAGAGCGGCTATCTGCCCACCGACTGGGACGACCAGGTACAGGTCGGTGAACAGCTGCATCGGCTGCTCACCCTGTTGTTTCCGCTCAATCGCAGCCTGACCGGGGACGGGGTTCGGCAGTCGCTGGCCCTGTGGCGCGAGCACTGCCTGCCCGAGCTGCAGATCCATGAAGTGGCCAGTGGCACCGAGTGTTTCGACTGGACCGTGCCTGACGAGTGGAACGTGCGGGAGGCCTACATAGTGGGGCCGGATGGACGCAGGGTGGTGGACTTCCAGGATCACAACCTGCATCTGGTCGGTTACTCGGAGCCGGTGCGCTGCACCCTCTCGCTGGCCGAGTTGCAGCCCCATCTTCACTCTCTGCCCGAGCAACCGGACGCCATTCCCTATGTGACCTCCTACTACAAGCGCCGCTGGGGCTTCTGTCTGCCCCATCGGCTGCGTGAGGCGCTGCCGGAGGGAGAATATCAGGTGGTGATCGATGCCACCCTGGCACCGGGCTCGCTCACTTATGGCGACTGGGTGCTGCCGGGGGAGAGCGAGCAGGAGATCCTGCTGTCGAGCTACACCTGTCACCCCTCCATGGCCAACAACGAGCTCTCCGGCCCCTGTGTCGGCGTCTTCCTGATGGCCTGGCTGGCGTCACTGCCCACACGCCGTTACAGCTACCGGCTGATGCTGGTGCCTGAAACCCTGGGGGCCATCGTCTATCTCTCCCGCCATCTGGACCAGCTCAAGCAGCACACTCTGGCCGGCTTCAATCTGACCTGCCTTGGCGATGACCGCAGCTACTCCTTCCTCCCTTCCCGCCAGGGCAACACGCTGGCGGATCGCATCGGTCGCCATGTGCTCGGTCATCTTGCGCCGGGCTACAAGGCCTACAGCTTCCTGGAGCGGGGCTCCAACGAACGGCAGCTGTGCGCGCCCGGCATCGATCTGCCGGTCACCTCTGTGATGCGCAGCCGATATGGCTGTTATGCCGAGTACCACACCTCGCTCGATGACCTCTCGCTGGTGACGCCGGCCGGGCTGGCTGGCGGCTTCCTAGCGCTGCGCCGCGCCATCGAGTGTCTGGAGCTGGACGAGCGCTGCGAGGTCACCGTGCTGGGCGAACCCCAGCTCGGCAAGCGGGGGCTCTACCCGGATTTGTCGACCCGCTATTCGGGCTGGCAGGTGCGGGAGATGATGAATCTGCTGGCCTACAGCGATGGCAAGCTGACCCTGTTCGAGATCGCCGAGACCATAGGGGCGCCGTTCTGGCGAGTGGAGCCGCTGGCACGGATGCTGCTGGAGGCGGGGCTGCTGCGTCGCCTCGGCCCGCAACCGGACTACTCGATGACCAGATAGGCCGGCCCCGGGTTGTGCGGGGTGCGACGGATGGCGTAGCGATCCAGCCCCAGCACCTCCTTGAGGGCCAGGGTCTCCCCCGGAAAGGCGGGCCAGTTGAGCTCATCAAATGCCAGCACAGATCCCTTGGTCAGGTGCGGCTTGATGAGCTCGAGGCAGTGGCGGGTCGGCTCGTAGAGATCAAAGTCAAAATAGGCCAGCGCAATCATGGTCTCCGGCTGACGGGCCAGATAGGCCGGCAGCGTCTCGGTCACATCCCCCTTCACCAGCTCATGCTTGACGATATGGTCCAGCGGGCTTTCCGCCTCATGGGCGGCGAGCAGTTGGGACAGATGCTGCTCATAGCCCGGCGTCACCCCGTAGGCGCCGGGCTGGATGGCGGCGTCGCTGCCATCTTGCGGGGCGTGGGAAGGGAAGCCGCTGAAGGTATCGAATCCCACCAGTTTGCGGTTGTAGTTGTAGGGTTCATACATGCCGCGAAACGAGGAGAAGAGCGCCAGGTTCTGACCCCAGCGGGTGCCGAAATCCATGATGACGCCGTGGACCGGCACGATCTTCTGATACAGCTCGTGCATGAACAGGATGCGGGAGAGCGACTGGCGCTTGAGGTAGAGGCCCAGGTTGTTCTGCAGTTCGGCCGCGGGCAGCGGGCTGGCGTGCAGCAACTCGCTGAAGGTCTGGCGGCGTGACAACTCCTGCTCAGAGGCGTTGGACATGGCCTTGATCATCGATGGTCTCCTGTGGGGGGGGCGCCGGCCGGGGTCGACAGGCAGTGCACCACTTCATATTCGAGGTAGTCGGCCAGTCCCAGCCAGTCCTGGCGTTCCTGGCACTGCAGCAGGGCGGCTACCAGTCCGGGCGGCAGGTCGCCCTGCTCGGTGAGCACCTCTTGCAGCAGTTCCGGCAATGCCTGACTCGCGGCGACCGACTGCCCCAGCCGAAACTGGTGCGCCAGGGCGGTGAGGCGGGTGATCTGGCCGCTTTTCATTGCACGTACTCCGGGTGATAGTGGCAGCCGGCGATCTCCGCCCCTTCCCGGCTGCAGCTCCAGAACTGCACCTCGGGGTGGCGCGCTATGTAGCGCTCGAGCTCGGTGCGGTAGGCGGAAAAGTTCGGATTGGTCTTGACCCGCCGGCCATGGCCGTCGAGGGCCCAGCTGAGCGCCAGCGCGGCGCTGGGGCCGAGGGCGCCATCGGCCCAGCCCGAGTGAGTGAGCTCACCGGGAAAGGCGAAGTCGGTGCCCAGCAGGATGACCTGGCGGCAACCCATCTGCACGGCAAGATCCACGGCGGGATGAATGACGCTGCCGCCCGAGTGCAGCACGCCCTTGGGGAGCGTCTGTCGCAACTGCTGGTACATGGGGCTGCGGGAGTAGGCGGTCTTGCGCGGCCCCTGCCAGGCCAGCAGGGCCGCCGTGGGTACCGTGGGGTAATAGACCAGGGTTGTCTGGGCCGACTGGGCGGCGGGTAGCCGGTTGCCGTGGATGGCGTCATCTATGGTGATGACGATGTCGGGTCGGATGCCGTGGCCAAGCAAGAAGGCCAGCGCGGTATCGACGCTGATCAGCAGGTAGTCCTGCCGACGACTCTGCAGCTGGGTCTGCAGGGTGGCCAGGTTGTGTTGCAGGGTCGGGCCGCTCGCCACGATCAGGGCCTGCTTGCCCTGGGCCAGACCGAACAGGGATGCCACATCGCCGTCGCCGGCCACCAGTTCACGGTTTTCGGCCAGCCGCCGGGTGACGTCGGGGTGCTCGGCGTCGAACCTGGCCCGGGCGAACGGCAAGTCTATTTCACTCACCAGCCGGTCGCGGATGCGGGCGGCGGCATCCTCCACCAGCAGCAGCTCGGGCGGCAGGGCGAAGAAGGGCAGCCGCACTTCCCCCTCGTCGCCGGCCATCATCAGCTCGACCCTGGGGTCCGTCAGCCAGTCCTGCTGGTCCAGCAGCCGCAGCACCAGGGCAAACAGGGCGCCATTCATGATCTTCACTTCCAGCCGTTTGAGGCTGCTGCGCCCCAGCAGGGCGCGCGGCAGATCGCCAAGCCCGGTACCGTAGAGGTGCAGCACAGCTTGCTCGGGCAGGCTGGCGGCCTGCAGTTCGGCTTCCTTCACTCGGTCGTGCCGGCTGGTGAGCTGGATGCCGTGGAGGCTGAGGGTGGAGCCGAGCCCTTCGGTCAGCTCGGCCGGCAGGCTTTCCACATCCTGTGCCAGCAGGCGGGGCCAGAGGGCGGGCCAGCGCTGGCTGATGAGCCTGCCGTGCTGGTTGAAGAGATCATCACTCATCCTTGTCTATCCACTCCCAGCTCAGCGGTTGATTGGCGCTCAGGCTACGGTTGACCCGTTTGCCGATGAGTCGATCGTAATCGGCGGGAGGCAGGCCGAGGGCGGGGCGCACCGACTTGATATGTTCTGCGGTGAGCACCTCGCCGGCTGCCATCTCCTTGACCAGATAGAGGGAGCGGCGAAACGCGCGGTTGCCCTGTTCACTGGCGGTGAGTTGGTAATCGGCCACCCCGAGGGCGGCATGGGCGGTATTGACCGAGGCTACCAGCTCGGTGAGTTCGGCCGGTTCCATGGAGAAGGCGCAATCCGGCCCGCCGTCGGCGCGGGCCAGGGTGAAGTGCTTCTCGATGAGGGTGGCCCCGAGCGCAGTGGCGGCGATTGCCGTGGCCGATCCCAGGGTGTGATCGGAGAGCCCCACTTCGACCCCGAAGCGTTGGCGCAACATAGGGATGGTACGCAGGTTGTATTCGGCTGCCGGCGCCGGATAGCCGCTGACGCAGTGCAGCAGGGCCAGCTGGCCGTTGCCGTGCTTGAGTGCCATCTCGACCGCGGCGGCGATCTCGGCCTCGTTCGCCATGCCGGTGGACATGATGAGCGGCTTGCCGGTCTGGGCGGCATAGCGGATGAGGGGCAGATCCACAAGCTCGAAGGAGGCGATCTTGTAGGCCGGGCAGTTAAGGGATTCCAGCAGATCCACCGCGCTGAAGTCGAACGGACTGCTGAAGACCGTCAGCCCCAGCTCGCGCCCCTTGGCAAACAGGGCCTGATGCCACTCCCAGGGGGTGTGCGCCCACTCATAGAGGTCATACAGGTTGTGGCCATCCCACAAACCGCCGTGGATCTGGAACTCGGGCCTGTCACTGTTGAGGGTGATGGTGTCGGGCCGGTAGGTCTGCAGCTTGACCGCGCTGGCCCCGGCCTCCCTGGCGGCGGTCATGATGGCCAGTGCGCGATCCAGGTTGCCGTTGTGGTTGGCCGACAGCTCGGCGATCACGTAGGGAACCTGCGCCGGGCCGATGGATTGATGGGCGATCTGCATCTGTGTTCAGACTCCTGTGCCAAGTTGCCAGCCTTGCGGCGCCGGCTGCCAGGGGGCAGGGGGCGCTATCTGCGGTGGCTCGGCAAGATAGAGGGGAAATTGGGAGAAAATTGTTTGCAAGCGATGTGCCAGCTCTTGCCACTCCGCTGGTTGCAGTGGCCGGGTGGCCTGCCAAGTCAGTTGCTGGCCATTCAGGGTCAGGGTGAGCAGCGGGCGGTCATCATGGCGTAGTTGCCACTGTTGGCCATCTGGTAACAGCTGATAATCCGATTGTTGCAGCAACCAGGCGGTGAGCCGATCCAGCCCCAGTCCATCCACTTGTTGCTGGGCGCGGCGGCGGTAGTCGTCTGACTGTTGTTCAAGGCGTTGCAGGGCCTGCAGCAGCCGCTCAGGCTCGGCCAGCTCGCTCAGGGTCAGCCGCTCGGCCAGCTGAAAGCGGGCGATCACCTGGTCGTTGAACTGCTGGTTGTCGACGATGGGCACCGCCAGGGTCGGCAGGCCGAGACAGGCCCGCTCCCAGGTCATGCCGCCGGCGGCGCCGATGGCGAAGTCGTGCCGGCTCATCAGGTCGGCCATCTGGTCGCTCTGGCGCAGCAGCGCCAGGTCGAGGTGGGCCAGTTCGGCCACCCTCTGTTCCAGCTCGGGCCAGAAGGGATTGGCGCCGCCCGCCACCAGGGTCCACTGGATGGTGCGGGCCCAGGGCAGCTTGGCCAGGCTGTTGAGGGTGACGAGGCAGGCACCCGCCGGGTCGGCGCCGCCAAAGCAGACAAGCCCCCGTCGCCACTGACTGGCGTGTTGCCGCGCCAGCTGGCGATAGGCGGGGCGCAGCAGGGCGTAGTCGGTACCCAGCAGCAGCCGGCAATCGGCGGGGGTGAGGGGCTGGTAATCGGCGACGCGGCGCAAGGGGCCCTGATCCAGCAGCAGCTGGCAGTGGTGCGGCCGGTCGGCTAGATCATCGATCACCAGCACGCGGCCGCAGTGGGCGGCCAGTTTTTGTTCGATTGTGTGGTCAATTTGGTAGTGATCGAATACCAGCCAATCGGGCTGCAAGCCGGGCAGCGGGCCGGCGTCATCCAGCGCGCTCAGGGGATGGTGGTGATGGGGCCGCAGCAGCGCCAGCAGGTGTACCGGCAGATCGCGGCAGAGGAAGTGGCACTCGGCCCCGGCGGCGTGCAGCCGATCGGCGATGGCCAGGCAGCGCATCAGGTGGCCCAGCCCTATTTCGGCGCCGGCGTCGAGCCGGAAGGCAACCTTAAACGTCATCTTGGGCCAGCACTTGATAGAGCAGTTCGGCCAGGTGCCAATCTTCCGGCGTATCGATGTCGACCACTCTGTGCCGCGGCAATATGTGGCCAATCCCTTCTCCCCCCACCGGGCTGATCCCTCCCAGCCAGGCTGTGCGGCTGCCCCAGTAGAACTGGCCAGCATCCTGATAGGCGGGCTCCAGATCCTGGGAGCGTTTCGCCATCTGCTCCGGCCAGAACGGTGTGACCCTGCCTTGCGCGTCCATGCGTACCGCTCGCTGGATCGGGAAGCCGAATTCGGCCACCGTGTAGACGAAGGGAGCCTGGCTGGCGAGCAGGCGAGCGTGGGTAGTGCGCAAGTCGGCGGCCTGGATCAGCGGCACTGTGGCATAGATGCAGCAGTAGTGCTCTGCCTGGATGCCAAGCTGGTCGAGCCGCTGGATGGTGTCGATCACCACAGGGGTGGTGCCGGTATGGTCATCGGCCAGCGCGGCGCCCCGCAGGAAGGGCACCTCGGCCCCGAGGCGACGGGCCACCTCGGCGATCTCAGGGTCATCGGTGGAGACCACCACCCGACTGAAACAGCCCGAGTCCCTGGCCGCCCCGATGGCGTAGGCAATCATGGGCAAGCCGCAGAAGGGGCGGATGTTCTTGCGGGGAATGCGCTTGCTGCCGCCCCGTGCCGGGATGATGGCGATGGCCATGATGCTCTCTCCCTGAGGAGCCCGACGTGGTCGCCGAGCCGGATAATTGATGACAACTCGTTGATTATTTTTGAGATTATACCGAGTTTTCATCTTATATTATTGAGCTTTGCTACGGAATTGCCCGGTGATGGTCGATAACATGGGCAAGTGATGGGACGTCGTTGGTATTGAACATGAGTTATGGTGTCGAATTGCGCCCGCTCCAGCCCTGGGATCTGCCCACCCTGCGACGCTGGCGCAACCTGGACGAGGTGCGGTTGCAGATGGTGGAGCAGGCGCTCATCTCCCCCCGCCAGCAACGGCAGTGGTTCGTCAGCAGCCTTGAACGGGCTGACCAGCAGCACTGGGTGCTCTGGTGCCGCGGCCTGCGGGCTGGCTACGTCAATCTGAAAGGGGAGACGCGGCAATCGCTGCAGGGGCAGCCGGTGGCCGATGCCGGCCTCTATCTGGGCCGCTCCAGCGTGCGTCACCCCATGCTGGCCGTCGCCGCCGCCCTGTCACAGCTCGATCAGGGCTTCGATACTTTCCTGCTCGGCTGCATCCGCACTCTGGTGCGCAGCGGCAACGACGCCGCTTTGCGTCTCAACGCGCAACTCGGTTATCGCCAACAGGGGCAACAGGGCGACTTCATCGCCCTCGAACTGCAGCCCGCCGACTATTATGCCGCTCGAGAACGGCTACGGAGATTTTTCAGATGACTACAGCGTTGGAACAGGTTTTTGCCGATTCCCTCGGCATCGACGTCAGCACTGTCAGCGACCAGCTGGCCTACAACAGCATTCCCCAGTGGGACTCCGTCGCCCACATGGGCCTGATCGCCCAGCTGGAGGATTGCTACGGCGTGCTGCTCGATACCGATGACATCATCGACATGAGCTCGGTCGCCAAGGCGCGGGAGATCCTCGCCAAATACGGGGTCGCCCTCTGATGCAGAGGCTGCTGCAAGGCAAGCGGGTGTTGATCACCGGCGCCGGGCGCGGCATCGGGCTCGCCATTGCCCGGTTGTTTGCCGCGCAGGGGGGCGAGCTGTGGCTGGCGGGACGCGACGAGGCGGCCATGAGCCGGCTGGCTGATGAGCTCGGCGCCGAGTTCGGCGTACCTTGTCACTCGCTCTGTGTCGACGTGGCGCAGCCGCAGGCGGTCAAGCAGGCCTTTCAGCAGCTGTTTGCCCAGACGCGCCAGTTGGACGTACTGGTCAACAATGCCGGCATGCTGGAAGAGGGGCTGCTCGGCATGGTCAACCAGGCCCAGCTGGAGCAGACCTTCAGTCACAACACCTTCAGCGTGGTCTATTGCAGCCAGTATGCCGCCCGCCTGATGCAGCGCAGCGGTGGCGGCAGCATCATCAATCTGGCCTCCCTGATGGGGCGGGTGGGTGCCGCCGGGCTTTGCAGCTATGCCGGCAGCAAGGCTGCGGTGATCGGCATCACCCAGTCGCTGGCCAAGGAGCTGGCCGCCAGCCGGATCCGGGTCAATGCCATCGCTCCGGGTTTCATCGACACCGAGATGGCCCACGCCATCCCGGACGACAAGTTTGCCGAGCGGCTCGCCAGCATCGCCATGGGGCGGATCGGCACGCCGGACGAGGTGGCCGGTGTTGCGCTGTTTCTTGCCTCCGACCTGGCAAGCTATGTGACCGGCCAGGTCATCGGCGTGGATGGAGGCATGACGGTCTGATGGATCACGCGCACGCACTGCTCGCCCACCTGCGGGAAGACAACCCGGCGCCGGCCTGGCGCGATCCGCAAGAGGGCTGGCTCTCCTACGGCGAGCTGGCACGGCGGGTGGCGCGGCTGGCGGCCAGCTATCCGGACGAGCGCAGCCTGGTCTATCTGCCCTTCTTCACCCGCACCGCCCACCTGCTGCACTATCTGGCGGCGCTCAAACTGGGGCATGTCGTGATGCTGGCAGACCCCGCCCTCCCTGCGAGTCAGCACGATGCCAGCTGCCGGCAGTTTGGCGTGAGCTGGCGGGTCAATGACGTCGGCCAGCTGGAGCGGCTCGCCGCGACGACGCCGACCCTGCACCCGGCGCTGGCGGTATTGCTGCCGACCTCGGGCAGCACCGGCAGCGCCAAGTGGGTTCGGTTGTCGGGGCGCAATCTGGCGGCCAACGCCGCCTCCATCGCCGATTATCTGGCGCTGACGGCGGCCGAGCGGGCCATCACCAGCCTGCCTCTGTACTACTCCTACGGCCTGTCGGTGCTCAACAGCCATCTGCTGGTGGGCGCCTCCCTGGTGCAGCACGAAGGGAGCGTGCTGGAGCGCGACTTCTGGCAGCAGGTCGACTTGCACGAGGTGAGCAGCTTTGCCGGGGTGCCCTTTACCTATCAGATGCTGGCCCGACTGCGCTTTGACTGGGCCCGCTACCCTTCGTTGCAGACCCTGACCCAGGCGGGCGGGCGTCTCGAACCCGCGCTGGCGCAGCAGTTTGCCGAGCAGGCCCTGCGGCTGGAGCGGCGCTTCTTCGTCATGTATGGCCAGACCGAGGCCACCGCCCGCATGGCCTGGCTGGCGGCGCCCGAGGTGGCCGCTCATCCCGATGCCATCGGCCGCGCCATTCCCGGCGGCCAGTTCGCCTTGCGCGTGCTGGAGGGGGGCAAGCCCGGAGAGGGGGAGCTGGTCTATCGCGGCGACAACGTCATGCTGGGGTACGCCGTTACGGCCGAGGATCTGGCGCTGGGTGCCCAGCTGCAGGAGCTGGCCACCGGCGATCTGGCCCGTTGCGACGAGGCGGGCCGCTACTACATCTGCGGCCGGCTCAGCCGTTTTCTCAAGCTGTTCGGCAAGCGGGTCAGCCTGGCGGAGGTCGAGAGCCAGCTCCATCGCTGGGGCTGGGCGGGGGCCTGCGGCGGGCGTGACGACTGCCTGCTGGTGGCCGTCGAACCCCGTAGTGACCAGACGACCGACGGCTTGCAGCGCGAGCTGGCGCAGTGGCTGCAGGCCCCGCCGCGGGCGGTGCAGGTGGTGCAGGTGACACAACTGCCGCGTACCGCCAATCACAAGATTGACTATGCCGCTCTGGCCAGACTGGCGGGGGAGGCGTGATGGAGCAGTTGCTGAGCGCGCCGGTCTTCGCCCTGCCCCAGGCCGCCAAACAGGCGCTGCTGCTGGCGCGGCTCAACGCGCTGACTGCGCACCATCGGGCGCACTGCACGGCCTATGACAATGTGCTGCAAGCCTTCGGCTGGACGGCCGCGGCGACCGACTACGCTGCGCTGCCCTACCTGGCGGCCCGGCTGTTCAAACTGGCCCAGTGGCAGAGCGTGCCGCAGAGCGAGGTGTTCAAGGTGCTCACCTCGTCGGGCACCACGGGTTCACCATCACGGATCGTGCTGGACCGGGAGACCGCCGCCCTGCAGAGCAAGGTGCTGGTGAAGATCCTGCAGGAGTTTGTCGGCAAGCAGCGCCTGCCCATGCTGCTGGTGGAGCAGCCCGCCCTCATCCAGAACCGCAGCGGCTTTTCGGCGCGCGGCGCGGGCGCGCTGGGGCTCTCCTTCCTTGGCCGTGATCATACCTATGCCCTCGACGAGCAGATGCGGCCCAACTGGCCTGTCATCGAGGCCTTCTGTGACAAATATGCCGGCCAGCCGGTGCTGCTGTTCGGCTTCACCTTCATGGTCTGGCAATGCCTGCTGGAACCGCTGCGCGAGCGCGGCCTGCAACTGCCGCTGACGCAAGGCATGTTGTTTCACAGCGGCGGCTGGAAGAAGCTGCAGCACCTGGCGGTGGACAATTCCGCCTTCAAGGCCCGCTGCCGTGACCAGCTGGGGTTGGGCCGGGTACACAACTTCTACGGCATGGTGGAGCAGGTAGGCTCCATCTTCGTCGAGTGCGAGCAGGGACACCTGCATGCTCCCGTGTTTGCCGATGTACAGGTGCGCGATCCGCTCACCCATCAGCCGCTCGGGATTGGCAGCCCAGGCCTGCTGCAGGTGCTCTCCGCCATTCCCGGCAGTTATCCCGGCCACAGCCTGCTGAGCGAGGATCTCGGCGTGCTGCTGGGAGAGGATGACTGCCCTTGTGGCCGCCATGGCCGTTATTTTCACGTAGCGGGACGCCAGCACGGCGCCGAGGTGAGGGGATGCAGCGACACCTTCCAATGACCCCGTCCGGGGCGACCACCGGGCTCTGGCAGGAGGGGCCGCCGGTCAGCTTCGTGGCCCCGACGGCGAGCTGGCAGAGCTTCTGCCCGCAGCCGCTGCCCTGCTTTGCCCCCGTCATCTGCGACTTCGTGGCGGCGCTGTCGGCCCGCCTGCAGCAGGAGGGGCGTCGTCACCCCGATCTGGCTGCGTTTGGTTTCTGGCTGCGGCCGCGCCAGCTGGCCAGAGAGCAGAAACGTTTGCAGGGACGGGGACCGCTGGGGGTCACCTTTCACCTGGTGCCCTCCAACGTGCCGACGGTGGCCTTCTACTCCTGGCTGGTGGCTCTGTTGATGGGCAACCCCTGCGTGGTGCGACTGTCGTCACGCCGCGATCCGCAGCAGGAGGCCATGCTGGCGATCCTCAACGAACTGTTCAGCCTCGGTGAATGGCAAGCGATCGCCGCCCGTACCCGCTTCATTCGCTATGACCACGACGAGGGCATCACCGCCTGGCTGTCGGCGTGCTGCCGGTTGCGCATCATCTGGGGTGGCGACGAGACCATTCGCCAGGTGCGGGCCATTCCCCTGGCACCCACGGCGCAGGAGGTGGTATTTCCGGACCGCCGCTCGATGGCGGTGCTCGACAGCCGCTGGCTGGCCGGGCTGGATCCGCAAGAGTGGCAACGGACGCTGGATGCCTTGCAGCAGGACTGCACCCGTTTCAACCAGCAGGCCTGCGCCTCGCCAACTACCCTCTGCTGGCTGGGCGAGCCCGACGAGGGGCTGCGCCGCCGCCTGCTGGAAGCCCTGTTTGCCCCCTTTGCTGCCGATCCCGCCCTGGCGATGGAGCGGCTCATCCACAGTCAACAAAATGCCGCCGAGCAGGGGGCAATGAAGGTGACCAGCTTGCCTGGCGTCACCTTATTGACTCCGGCGAGCGCGCTGCGGCTCGCACACGTCGGAGGAGGTACAGTTGCCGAATTTGTGGCCGATACCCTGAATGAGCTGCTGGCGCAGCCCTGGGACATGCAGACCTGCGTCTGGGTCGGCGGTGACAGGGCCGGGGTCGAAGCGGCGCTGCCGACTGCCTCCACCTGCCGGATTGACCGGGTGGTGTCGCCGGGACAGGCGCTCGCATTCGAATGGCACTGGGATGGTATCGACATGCTGCAACTGTGCAGCCGTGGCCTCAGCCGACGCGAATAATCGGGTGTGGCTCACATAAATCCCGCAGCTTCAATGGATTAGCTTGGTCAGGCATACCTCTTGCAGTAAAACCTGACAGAGAGGGAGAAGGGTTGACAGGGACCGTGCGGTAGCCTTGCCCATTTTCTCCCATCCGCTTCTTTTCTATTCATTTTCCCTTGGATTTCCCTATGAAAGTCAGCGTATTGGTGCCCGTCTACAATCTGGCGCGCTTCATCGAACCCTGTCTGCTCAGCCTGCTCGAGCAGCAGACGGATTTCGAGTTCGAAGTGATCGCCATCGATGACGGCTCGAGTGATGACTCCTGGTCCATCATGCTGCGGCTGGCACGGCAGTGGCCGGCCCTGCGGGCCCTGCAAAACGAACAGAACATGGGGCTGGCCAGAACCCAGAAGCGGCTGCTTGGGGAAGCAAAAGGGACCTACCTTGCCTATGTGGATGGCGACGACCTGGCCTTGCCGGGCAAGCTGCAGCGTCAGGCCGACTACCTGGACGCGCACCCCGGCTGCACGCTTTGCTATCACGAGGCGGAGATGTTTGACGATGAGACCGATGCGCGCATCAAGCTCTTCACCCGCGATTATTACAATGCCCGCTACCTCGAACCCGTGATGACGCGGGAGGCGCTGATCCGCTTCGGGGTCTTCGTCAATGCCAGCTCCATCATGTTTCGCCGCTATGACGGCATGGCCGATGCCATTGATGAGGGGTGCAAGATCATTCTCGATTATCCCTGGCACATCCTGAATCTCTCCCTCAATCCGGGCACTCTGGATTTCATCCCCGAGCTGCTGGGGCGTTATCGCTTCCATACCCAGAGCTTCGGCGGGCAGACCCGCAAATCCGCGGAGCGGCGTGAGCAGTCGCTGCGCGACCTGCTGCGCGCCTGTGACAATGCGGCTGCGTTTGGTGCAGACCCGGTGGTCATTGCCCAGGGGCGTGCCCATCACTACTACTCTGCCGCGCTCTACTTTTTGCGGCAGGATGATGCCGCCCGCTTTACTCAGCTCATCGAGCAGTCGGCGGCAGAGGTTGCGGAGCTGGCCCCTGGCTGGTTCTTCGACGAGCGCCATCAACTGGCGTGGGCGCAGCGAGCCCATCCCGCCCGGGTCGTACAACAACTGTTTGGAGAAGCGGCGTGAGTTATCAGGCAATCGTCATTGGCGCCGGGCTGTCTGGCGCCGTCATGGCTGAACGCATGGCCAGCCAGCTTGGCTGGAAGGTGTTGGTGCTGGAACAGCGCGACCATATCGGGGGCAACTGCTTCGACGAGTATGACGAGCATGGCGTGCTGATCCATCGCTATGGGCCGCACCTCTTCCATACCGACAGCAAGGAGGTGTGGGATTACCTGTCGCAGTTTACCGAGTGGTTGCCTTACGAGCACCGCGTGCTGTCGCGTATCGACGGGCAACTGGTGCCTATCCCGTTCAACCTGACCAGCATCGAGCGCTGTTTCCCCGCCGACAAGGCCAGCGCCATGATTGAGGCCCTGCGCACCCGGTTCGGGGATGGCGCCAGAGTGCCGATCCTCGAACTGCGCAAGGAGCAGGATCCCCTGCTGGGCGAACTGGCGGATTTCATCTATCAGAAGGCGTTCGTCAACTACACCAGCAAACAGTGGGGGGGGCCGCCCGAGCAGATCTCCCCCGAGGTGACGGCGCGGGTACCCGTGGTGGTCAGCCGGGATGATCGCTACTTCACCGACCCCTGGCAGGCGGTGCCGGCCGCAGGCTATACCGCCATGTTTGAGCGCATGCTCGCGCACCCGCTGATTGACGTGAAGCTGTCGACCCCAATGGCACAGCACGTCAGGCTGGATTGGCAGCAGAAGCGGGTGCTGCTGGATGGCGAGCCATTTGATGGCCCCTTGATCTATACCGGGAGGCTGGATCATCTGCTGCCGGCAGAGGGGAATTACCTGCCATACCGCTCACTGCGTTTTGAGCATCGCCATCTGGCGCAGGAACAATTTCAACCGGTCACTACCGTCAATTATCCGAACGAAGAAGCCTTCACGCGGATCACCGAGTTCAAGCATTTCAGCGGGCAGGTGCATCCCGGTACCAGCATCGTTTATGAATATCCCTGTGACTATCAACCGGACCAAGGGCTAGAGCCTTACTACCCGCTATTTACCTATGCAGCCAAACAGCATTATCAAGCGTGCCGTGATGAGGTGGCCCAGTTCCCTCAGCTGATTGCCCTGGGACGCCTTGCCGAGTATCGCTATTTTGATACCTGATTACCCATGATTAGCAGTCACCCCGAACTATACTGATCTTATGCACAGTTATCGAGGAGCGAGATCATGGCCAAAAGCAAAGTCCAATTCCAGAAAGGCTACAGCCTGTTTGAGCTTCTCAAGGACTATGGCACTGAAGCTCAGTGCGAAAACGCGTTGTTCACTTGGCGTTTTCCTCACGGCTTTGTCTGCCCTGAATGTGCCAACAAGACCTGTTGTCACCTGAAAAGTCGGCCACGCGTGCTGCAATGCAATCACTGCCATCACCAGATGTCATTGACTGGGAACACTATTTTCGCAAACACCAAGCTCCCGCTGACCAAGTGGTTTCTGGCGATGCACCTGTTGTCACAAACCAAAACAGGTTTGTCAGCGATGGAGCTAAAGCGCCAGTTGGGCGTCAAATATGACACCGCCTGGATGCTCAAGCACAAGCTGCTGCAAGCCATGAAAGAGTCCGATGACAAGCAGCCCATCAGCGGCATCATTCAGCTCGATGATGTCTACTGGGGTGGCGAGCACCGTGGTGGCAAACGGGGTCGGGGCGCGGCAGGCAAGACGCCATTTGTGGCAGCAGTGGCCCTGAACAAGGAAGGGCATCCAATCAAGATGCGGATGACGGTGGTCGATGGTTTCAAAACCAAGTCCATTGCTGATTGGGCAAAACGGCATGTTGCCAGTGGTAGCGCGGTGATATCCGATGGATTGGCCTGTTTCAGGGCGGTGAAGGAGGCCAATTGTGAGCACCTGGGTGTTGTCACCGGGGGCAACCTTGACTTGCTGGATCATCCGGCATTCAACTGGGTAAACACGATGATAGGGAATGTGAAGAACTCGCTGCGGGGCAGTTGCCATACGCTCGGAGCGAAGCATTTACCGAGACATCTTGCTGAATACTGCTTCCGGTTTAATCATCGTTTTGACCTCAAAAGCATGTTGGTTGAATTGGGGCATGCAGTCGTGGCAAGCCCTCCGATGCCATATCGGCTCTTGAAGCTGGCTGAGGGTCATGGGTAATCAGG
>NZ_NEVB01000254.1:0-18701 GCF_002259925.1 Aeromonas sp. A35_P
AAGGTTTAAATGCAAAAATATCCACCATGAAGCCGCTACCAACAAATAAGTCGCGTCGAAGAGTAAGTGAGAAATAGTCAAATGGATGACAAAAACAAGACTGAAATCGCTTTCAATGGGGAACTTTTAAATTTGCCGCATGTCAGCTGGCGCCGAAATAAATCACTGAGCAAACAAGGAACGGCTTGAAAAATAACCGGAGAAATAGCGGGCAAATATGGCCAGTTGAGACTGGCCTGCCCCACAAAATAAATATCCCCGCCAGACGGACTGAACGGGGATCTATAAGTGATGAAAAAGAGTGGTCGCTAGAGTTTATTTAGCCAGTCATTGAGCCAGGCCAGCGCCACTTTTTCCGGCTCATCGTCGACGGTGGCATCTATTTCCAGGCGGGGCAGCAGAGGGCTGGCGCCAAGCTCCTGCAGCAGTCCATCGAGGTGGCGACCGGCGCCGCAGAAGTGCTCATAGCTGCTGTCCCCCATGGCGATGAGGGCATAACGCCACCCTTTCATATAGGGAGCCCGATCAGTCAGGGCAGTGGCCAGTGGTTGCAGATTGGGTGGAATGTCGCCCTGGCCGGTGGTGGCGGTGATGACCAGCAAGAATCGACTCGCATCCAGATCTTCCAGCTCGGCCTCCTCGAACACCCGACAGCCGTGTCCCACCTGTTCCAGCCGCGCAGCCAGCGTCTCGGCCACCAGCATTGCCGCGCCGTACACGGTTCCCACCACTATATCTATCTGCGCCATCACGACCCCCTTTGACCAACATGGATGCCCAGCATGCCACAGCGCGGAGTCAGGCAACACCCCGAACGCTTCAGTAGTCGCTCTCGCTGGCAGGCCAGCCCAGTGCGGAAAACAGCTGCAGCACGTGCGACCCCAGCGGCGCCTGGATGCGCATCGGCACCTTCAGCACCGGATGCTGGAAGCTGAGGGTGCGGGCCACCAGCAGCAGGCGATCGCAACCATAGTGCTCGCGAAAGAAGCGGTTGTGGCGGCCATCACCGTGGGTGGTGTCACCGACGATAGGGTGGAACAGATGATCGAGATGGCGGCGCAGCTGATGCTTGCGACCCGTCTTGGGGAACAGCCGAACCAGGCTGTAGCGACTGGTGGGGTGTTTCTTGGAAACCGCATGGGGCAGCTCGACCTGATGCAGGCGACGAAACGCGGTCACCGCCTCCTGGGCGGGGCGATCCGGATCGCTCATGGCATCGGCGATCTTGTCCAGCTGCTCCTTGAGGGGGTAGTCGATCACCCCCTGCTCCGGAGCCCAGCCTCGCACCAGCGCCAGATACTCCTTGTGGACCTGACGGGCGGCAAAGGCCTCGGTCAGGGTACGGGCCACGGCAGGATCGAGGGCAAACAGCAGCACCCCCGAGGTGGGTCTGTCCAGCCGATGTACCGGGTAGACGTGACGACCACCGATGAGATCCCGGGTCATCTGCATGGCAAAACGGGTTTCGGCCTTGTCGAGCCAGCTGCGATGCACCAGCAGACCGGAGGGCTTGTTGACCGCCACCAGCCAGTCATCCTGATAGAGCAGGGTCAGCTTCATCTCGCCGTCGTCTTGAGTGGTGCAAGCATCGGAACCGCCACCCGTCTGCGTTTTATTCTGATGACCCAGGGTCTGCTCGCTCATCATTGTTCGACCACTTTGCCGGAGAGCAGCAGATCGAAGCGGGCGATCAGGCGCAGCAGGGCTTCAACCTCGGCCAGCTCTTCCTTGTAGACTTCGCTGGCCATGGGATAGAGAGAGACGCTGCTGGGCAGCGGCGCCTGCAGCAGCACCAACTGCTCCATGCGCGGGATCAGCACGAACTGCAGCCACTGATCGAAGCTCAGGGTATCGACGCAAAACGGCAGCTCGCTGGCCAGAGCCTCTTCCCCCGGATGGGTCGCTTGCCAACGTTCCAGACGTTGCAGTTCAGCGGTCAGTTCGCCCAGCAGGCCGGCTACCAGCAGATATTGATTCATTGCGCTCTCTTCCTCATCACCACGTCCCCGGTTCGCGGTTCAGTCAACAGCGAACCGGGCTTTGCAAAAAAGGGCGCTACTATACACCCTCCCCCCCGCTCTCTGCCATGCCCCCGGCGGCCATCCGTACGGGCCGCCGCCGGCCGCAACACGCCGCCCCGCTGGCTATCTTGTGCCAGCGCCTTATAATCGGCCCGCATCACCCTTAGCCGGATCACCTCATGTCCACTATCAATACTCTGACTGACTTTCTGACCCAGGCCGATACCCAGTTTCAGCTGTTCGACATGGGCCGCCAGGTGCGGCCGCTGGCGAGCGACACCTTCGTGCGCATCGAGCAGCAGCAGGAGCCCTATCCCTGGCCCCTGCAGCAGCACGCCTGGCTCGGCGTCCACTTCTTCCAGCCGGCCGAATCGCGCCACTACCTCTGGTTCCTCAAGTTTGCTCTCGACGAGCGCGGTCTGCTCATCTCGAGCGGCCCCAAACACTTCATGGATCAGGTGGTGGAGACCCTGGGCTACAAGCTGACCGGCGAGCTCGATGAGGAGAAGGCCCAGCGGCTGGCCGAGAATCCCTATACCTTCCGCCCGGCCGAAGCCAAGATGGCCAGCCTGCACGCCAAGCTGGCCCGCCAGCTGGAGCAGGCCCCGTCCGCCTATTTCGAAGGGCTCTGCCACTACCTGTCCGCCCCCTCTCCCGAAGGGTGGCAGACCCTCGGCGTGCAGGGCTTTGCCGATCTGGCGGAGCGGCTGCAGGATGAGCGCAACCTGGCGCTGGTGTGCAAGGCGCTGCCGAAGCTGCCGCAAGAGCCGCTCTACGCCCTCTGCCAGAGCCTGGAGAACGCCCCGCTGCCGCCGGCCGTACAGGGCGCCCTGTTCGAGCGCATCGGCAAGGAGCAGGAGTGCGCCGAGCCCAACGCCGAGACCCTGGCCTACCTGTGTCGGGCGCTGGCCTCCTGCAACGGCAGCAGCATGCGCACCAACAAGCTGCTGACCCTGCTGCAAACCCAGCCGAGCCCCGCCCTGCTGCTGGCCATCGCCGGCCGGCTCTGGCCCGATCTGAAAGATGCCGCCCTGCTCAGCCTGTTCCTGGAGCAGCTGGCCCTGCAGCCGACCCAGTTCTTCAATCAGGTATTTGCCGAACTGGTGACCCTGCCGGCCCTGCGCAATGATATGCTGGCCAGACTGCGCGACCCCGAGCGCAGCGACGCCCTGGGCCAGGCCATCGGCCGCCTGTTCGCCTCGGCCTGATGATAGCGGCGCCCCACCACCCTGGCGGGGCGCCGCCCGACACGGACACACCGCAAAAGGAGCCCGCGATGGGTGAAGTGCTCGCCATCTTGCTGCTGACCCTGGGTGCAGGTGCCTTCTGGCACCAGCGGCGCCAGGCCGAACTCGCCTGGCAATACATGCGCCGCTACTGCCAGCATCACGACCTGCAACTGCTGTCGCTGGCACGCAGCCACCGGGCGCTGGCCCACCAGCCGCTGCGCCTGCTCACCTATTACGAGTTCGAGTTTTCCAGCGATGGCGAGAGCCACTACCTGGGGCAACTGCGCATGCAGGGGCTGCAGGTGGTCGGCGTTGACCTCCCGCCACATCGGGTACCCAGCCTGTAAATCTCCCGCCACGGGGCGAGCCTATACTGTTCTGGAATGTCTTTTCGGAGAGATGAAATGGAGTTCCTGACCCACGATCTGGCCGCCCTGTTTGCCCAGCTGGGGCTGGCCAACGACGAGCTGAGCCTGCACCGCTTCATTCACGAGCACCGCCTCGACAACCAGACCCTGCTGCCGGAAGCCCCCTTCTGGACCAGCGCCCAGGCCAATTTTCTGCGCGATGCCCTGTGGAACGATTCGGACTGGTCGGAAACCATCGACGAGCTGGACGTACTGCTGCGCCGGCACGATTGACCCGCTTCCCGCTTTTCAGCCCCTCGCGCTTTGGTTAAGCTCTGTGCCCCGTCCAGCCCCAATATCCCCATGCCGTGCAGGAGCACTCATGTCAGCCCAAGAGATCATCCGCATCGCCAATGAACTGGCGGCCAAGGGCATCGCCCCCACCACCGCCATGGTCAAGGCCCGCCTCGGTCAGCCCGTTCCCATGGCCGAGCTGCTCAAAGTGCTGAGCCAGTGGAAGCAGCAACCCGCAGCCGCCCCGGAAGTCGCCAGCCCGGCGCAGGAAGCCCCTGCTCCCACCGCCGAGCCCACCCTGCTGCAGCTTGCCGAACGGCTCGAGTGTCTCGAACGCAAAGTGGATCGGTTGACCGAGCTGCTGCTCCAGCAGGGGAAATCGTGAGCCATGTACATCCTCGAACTCTGCTTTGAGTGCTACCGTGACACCTCGCTGGGCGAGGCCGAGCGGGCCATCGTCAACTACCTCGACATGCTGCGCTATCAGGGCCAGATCCTCGGCCGGGAGTTTCCCACCAGCATGCACGAGGGCTACTTCGTCAGCCGGGTAGTCTGCCCGGAGCAGGACAGCCTGCACCCCGACAACCAGAGCGAGCAGGTCAAGCTGGCGGAACAGGGCCTGCACCAGGCCGGGCTGCTCGCCCCCAAACTCCACCTGCAGAGGGCGGACTTGCTCTCTGACAGCACCGACCCTTGCGGCCATGATGGCGAGCGCCCCAGCTGGATGCTGCTCTATACCAGCTTCCTGCACACCTGCTCGCCGCTGCGCTGCGGCGATCACTTCGCCCCCATCCCGCTCTATCGGCTGCCGGCCGTCGCCAACGGCGACCACAAGCAGATCATCAAGTGGCAGGAGGATTGGGAGACGTGCGATCAGCTGCAGATGAACGGCTCCATCGCCGAACATGCGGCGCTGCACGAAATCGGTGAGGTGGGCAGCCGGCTCCAGCGCCGTGGCAGCGATCTCGGCAAGCGGCTGGAAGCCCTGACCGGCATCCCCACCTACTACTACCTCTACCGGGTGGGTGGCCGCAGCGCGGCCGAGGAGAAGGCCCGCCCCTGTCCGGGCTGTGGCGGCGAATGGGCGCTGGCCGAACCCTTGCACGAGATCTTCGACTTCAAGTGCGATCCCTGCCGGCTGGTCGCCAACCTCTCCTGGGATTTCAAGGACTGAGCCCGGCGGTGAACCAAACAAAAACGCCTTGCCGGTCGGCAAGGCGTTTTTCATTGTGGCTGACGCCGCTTATTGCGGCAGGGTCTCCAGCCGCTCGAGGAACGCGGGCAGAGAAGGCGCCAGCACCAATCGGCGGCCCGAGTCGAGCCACTCCAGCCACACCTGACCACTCTCGTTGTCGAGCGATACCAGCGTCATCTCGTTGCGGGTGGTGGCGATGAACAAAGAGGGTGAGCGCTTCAACTTGCGCAGCATCAGCAGGTGGCCGATGAGGTTCTCCTTGAGCAGGTCGAGATCCGCCTCGTTCCAGGGCAGCACAAACTCGAGCCGCAACCCCTTGTAGAGGCAGGGCACAGGGCGACAGAACCAGCCACCAAACAGGGCCTGCGCGGCCGGATGCAGGGTCAGCTCGAGCGCCTCGTTCATCGCCGTGAAATCGGCGGGCTCGGCGCGCCGATGCGGGCGCCAGGCCACCCTGCCCTCCTTGGGTTCATCCAGCTCGCAGGGGGAGCGCCAGTCCACCTCCCACTCGCACAGGGGCAGCCCTCGCCGCGCCTCGCCGTCGCGCTGCCAGCGCAAAAAAAAGTGTTCCAGGGCAGACAAGACTTGATCCGACATCGAAATTCCCCACAATTGCTGCCAAAGTTCGCTATTGCACCATCAAAGCCATGAGCAGACAAGGTGAAGCGCGGATCGCCAGCCGGCACTCCCCGCCTTGCCACCCCAAGCGGGGCCCATGCCTCTGCCATCGCCCATTCAACGTTCGAGTCACACAGATGAGCAAACAAGATAGATACGCCGGCGCCAGCGCCCTGCAGGGGCTGAGCCTCGGCCAGCAATCGGCCTACATCAGCCAGTACACCCCGGCCCTGCTGCAGCCGGTGCCCCGCAGTCTGAACCGCGACGACCTCGGTCTTGGCGGCGAGCTGCCGTTCCAGGGCTGCGACGTCTGGACCCTGTACGAGCTCTCCTGGCTCAATGCCAAAGGCAAGCCCATGGTCGCCGTCGGCGAAGTCTCGGTGCCTGCCACCAGCGCGAACCTCATCGAATCCAAGTCGTTCAAGCTCTATCTCAACTCCTTCAACCAGACCCGCTGCGACTCGCTGGAAGCGGTGCAGGCCATGCTGGTCAAGGATTTGAGCGCCTGTGCCGGCAGCGATGTGAGCGTCACCCTGTTTCCGCTGGCCCAGGCTCCGCACCACATTGCCGCCCTGCCGGGCGAGTGCATCGACGAGCAGGATATCGAGGTGGACTGCTACGAGTTCGATGCCGACCTGCTGCAAGGTGCGGCTGGCAATCTGGAGGTAGAGGAGACCCTGCACAGCCATCTGCTCAAGTCCAACTGCCTGGTGACCAGCCAGCCGGACTGGGGATCCGTGGTGATCCACTATCGCGGCCCGCAACTGGACCGGGAAAAACTGCTGCGCTACCTCATCTCGTTTCGCCAGCACAACGAGTTCCACGAGCAATGCATCGAGCGGATCTTCACCGATCTCAAGCACTTCTGCGCCCCGAGTCAGCTGACCGTCTATGCCCGCTACACCCGCCGCGGCGGCCTGGACATCAACCCGTTTCGCAGCGACTGGGAAGTGGTGCCGGCCAACCTGCGCCTGATCCGGCAATAATCTGCAGGCCCTGCCCCCGCCGTTCTGCGCCGCCAGCGCCCGGATAACGGGACCGGCGTGCAATCTGTCAGTAAACTCTGGACGCACGGGGGCGGGCTTGGATAACATGCCCTCACTCCCGTGCTGCCCTTAATCCAATGAATCAACTGTTTTTTCTGGCAATGATGATGTCCTCCCTGTCCGCTCCTGATCTGGATCTGGCCAAGGAGCAGTTGTCCATCGATCTGCAACAGGCCCAGACCCTGGTGCTGACCGATCCTGCCAGATGCGTGCAGATCACCTCCGCCTTCCTTGCGCGCACGGCCAATAATCCCAAGCAAATCATCAGCAATCGCCAGGAGTACGGTTACCGTGAGCCGCTGCTGAGCTATGGCACCGCCGCCCAGGCCACCGGTGCCCACCTGCTCAAGGGGGAGTGCCTGCTGCAACTGGGCCAGTTCCAGGCCGCCCAGAAGTCCCTCGATCAGGGCATCGCCATGGCGGCCAAGGAGCAGCAACTGGAGCTGCAGGCCCACGGTCTCTACCTCAAGATCCGCAGCCAGAACTTGTTGGAACGCTCCCACGGTGCCAGCAGTGGCCTGCTCAGCCAGCTGGAGACCCTGCTCAGCAACCCCAGCCTGAGAGAGAGCCAGCTGCAGGTTTACAGCCGGCTGCTGCGCACCAACGCCAGCATAGAAGCGCACCAGTTCGACGAGGCCAAACGCCAGCTGGCCGAAGCCCGCCGCTGGGCGGATCAGACCAAGAACCCGCTGGCCAGTGCCTGGGTCAGCGCGGTGAGCGGCGATCTCTACCACGCCCTCAAGCAGCCGCAGCTATCGCTGGGCGACTACATCGATGCCCAGCAGCAGGCCAGGGGTCTGCAGGATCCTCTCTTCCTCGGCCTGCTGTCGAACCAGATAGTGAACCTCTATGAAGAGGAGCAGGAGCCGCAGAAGGCGCTGCAGTATGCCAATGAGGCTGCCAACTACTTCCACGCCTTCGGCAACCCCTCCCTGCTGAGCGACGCCCTCATCGTGCTGGCCCGCCTCAATCGGGAGCAGGGCGACATGAACATGGCGCTGGTCTACTTCTTCAACGCCCTGGATCTGCTGGACGAGGGCAACAACCGCACCCGCATCGCCAACCTCAAGTACGAAATCGGCAAAACCTATCTGGAAACCGGCAACCTGACCCCGGCCCGCAACTACCTCACCGCGGCCCGCCAGTCCCACGAGCTGGGAGATGACAAGGAGCCGCTGATCGACACCCTGCTGCTGCTGGGCGAGCTGCACCTCAAGCAGAAGGAGGCTGGCATCGCCATCCTGCAGCTGGAGAACGCGCTGGCGCTGGCCAACCAGATCGGCGACACCCAGCGCCAGTTCGAGATCTTCCGTCTGCTCTCGGCGGCCTACGAGCAAAAGGGCTATCTGCAGCAGGCGCTGGAGAGCTACAAGAATTTCCACCAGCGCAGTGAGCAGGTGCGCCAGCAGCAGGTCGATCTGGAGCAGGAGGCGATCCGCGACAACTACGCCCAGGTGGAGCGTGAACAGCAGATCAAGGAGCTGGAGCAGCAGCTCAACACCAGCAAGCATCAACAGGATCGCTACCTCTGGTCGAGCGTGATAACCGGCCTGCTGTTGACCCTGTTCATCTACCTCTTCTTCACCCTCTGGCTCAAGCTGCGGGTCGCCCGCCTGCAGAGCAAGCAACTGGGCGAGGCGCTGCTGCTCGAGCCACGCACCGGGCTGGCCAACTGGCATCGACTGATGAGCCGCTGGCCGCGTGAAATGGCCAAGCGTCAGCAGCGCTCCGAGCGCTGGTATCTGAGCGAGCTGCCCAGCAGCGAATTTGACGACAAGCTGCACTACCTGCTGTTTCGGGTCCCCTTCCTTGTCAACAGCCTGGAGCAGCACGGCTACCTGGTGAGCCGCGAGATAGAGCAGGCCTTCGGTGCCTACGTCAACGGCCTCACCCCGCAGGATGGTCGCATCTACGATCTGCGCGAGGGTCATCTGCTCTATGTGGTGCCCCAGCGTCATGTGGAGGATCTGCACCGGCTGGCCCGCGAGCTGCTCGCCGCACTGGCCGAGTTCCCCTGCCAGCATCCACTCGATCGCCACATCAGCCTCGGCATCGTCAGCCACCCCTTCCTGCCCAAGGCGGCCACCGCCCTCGATCATCACGGGCTGTTCGACCTCTGCTATCTGGCACTGGCAGGAGCCATTCAGCTCAGTGAAAAATCCCAGCAAAGCGTCTGGTTGGAGCTGGCTGCCATCGATTGCCAGCAGGCCGCATTTTTTAATGGGGATGTGTGGCAATGCTGCTTGATGGCAATTGACAAGGGACTGGTAAAAGTAAATTCTTCTCATGAAAAGCAATGGGTTAATTGGCTTCAACTTTCACGGAAGAGAGTGCCGGTTGATCAGTGACGAATAGATAATCAACTGGGTCTGGAACTGGGTTCGACCGCTGTTGCTATCCAACACAACAACGATAATGACAACAGGGCGACCTGAATAATGAATGATATCGCTGCCGTAGCCGGACAACTGGCCAGACTCAGGGAATCCCTCCAGCAAAAACAGCTGGAGCTGGACGGCATTGTCTCCTTCTCCGATACCGAGCGCGCCCGCAGCATCCAGTTCATCGCCAAGCTGATGCAGGCCTGCCGCGGTCATGACCGGGAGCTGGACAACAAGCTCGCCAAGCTCAAGCAGAAACTCGACGGCAATCCGCCGCTCTCCTCCCTCGACGCCGATCTCGCGGTCATCGAGAAGCTGCTGCAGCAGCACGGTAACGCGCTGGAAGAGTCCATCTCCCTGACCAAGTCCGCCATCGAACTCGGCTCCAAGCAACTCAAATCGATCAAGGGCTTCCCGGAAGAGACCCGCAAATCCCTCAAGGAGTTTCTGGCAAGCCCGGATGGCTATGGCATAGGCGATCACCAGAAGAAGGTGATCCGGCTGCTGGAGTTCTACCAGCAGGCCATCAAGATCCAGCTGTTGCCCAGCCAGCCCCTGCTGGCCCAGGGCTCGACGCCGGGCAACCAGCCCGAAACGGTCACCGATCTGGCCACCCCCGAGCCGGATGCCCCCTTTGACGTCAAGATCCACGCCCACATCGCCGACGAGCTGCAGCGGCTCATCACCGAGCTCGACTTTGCCGGTGCGGTGGGCGAAAGCCTGGCGGACATTCGCCGCCAGCTGCTCAATGGCATCACCCCTCCCCTGCTGGCCGAGATCTGCCTGCAGGTGATCGAGCTCATCATCGAAGGCACCCGCGAGGAGCGCAAAGCCTCCCAGGCGTTTCTCAGCACCCTCAACGAGAGCCTCTCGGCCGTCCACTTCAGCTTCACCGAATCCCTCGACGAGGGGCGGGCTCTGCAAAGTGCCACCCTGGATACCCGCAAGGCCATCGACCATACCCTGGCCAGCCATGACACCCAGGGCGACCTCAAGGAGGCCATCTCAGGTCACATGGGCGCCATCAGCCTGCTGCTGCAAGACAGGGAGGCCATGGCCGCCCGCGAGCGCCACCTGCTGACCCGGCTCTCCACCATGGAGGCCAAGCTGCGGCTGATGAAGGAGGAGACCGCCGAGTACAAGAAGCGGCTCACCATCCAGAAACACAAGCTGTTCCTCGACAGCCTGACCCAGGTGCACAACCGGGCGGCCCTCGACGAGCGGCTCGAGCTCGAATACAAGCGCTGGCTGCGCTACGGCACCCCGCTGTGCCTGGCCATCATCGACATCGACCACTTCAAGAACATCAACGACAACTACGGCCACATGGCCGGTGACAAGGCGTTGAAGGTAGTGGCCAAGGCTCTGCAGGGGGCCCTGCGCGATACCGACTTCATCGCCCGCTTCGGCGGCGAGGAGTTCGTGGTGTTGCTGCCGAACATCAACCCGGACAAGTACCAGAAACCGCTGGAAACCTTGCGCCAGACCATCAAGAGCATTCCGTTCCGCTTTCGGGATGCCAGGGTCGAGATCACCATCTCCATCGGCGCCACCCTGTTCAGGGAGGGGGACCACACCACGGATGCATTCGAGCGGGCCGACAAGGCGCTTTACAGCTCCAAGCACTCGGGTCGGGATCAGGTGAATCTGGCCTGACGAGCGCCTAAAAAAGCAGCAAACGCACTTTCCCCCTATTCCCCTGCCCCACCGCTTGCAACTACTATCAAATTCAAGGGATGCCACAGGGCATCCCGTTTTCTCCCCAGGGAAAAGCACAACGATAACAAGCGAGTGAAAGGGGAACCTATGATTACGCACATCAATCCAGTCGGCAGCATGGACTTGCTGTCCCAGCTCGAGGTGGACCGCCTCAAGCAAACCGCTTCCAGCGATATCTATCAACTGTTTCGCAACTGCTCGCTGGCGGTACTCAACTCCGGCAGCCATACCGACAGCTCCAAAGAGATACTGGAGCGCTTCAAATCCTTTGATATTCATGTGATCCGGCGCGAGCGCGGGGTCAAACTCGAACTGTTCAACGCCCCTGAACACGCCTTCGTCGATGGCGAGATCATCCGCGGCATTCAGGAACACCTCTTCTCCGTGCTGCGCGACATCCTCTATGTGTCGACCCAGCTGGAGTCGAACCGGCTGGTCAACCTCACCAGCTCCACCCATATCTCCAACGTGGTGTTCGCCATCCTGCGCAACGCCAAGGCGATCCTGCCCGGCGCCGACCCCAACCTGGTGGTCTGCTGGGGCGGCCACTCCATCAACGAGATCGAGTACCAGTACACCCGTGCGGTCGGCAGCGAGCTGGGGTTGCGCGAGCTCAACATCTGTACCGGCTGTGGCCCGGGCGCCATGGAGGGCCCGATGAAGGGGGCCGCCGTCGGCCACGCCAAGCAGCGGGTGCGCAATGGCCGTTACATCGGCCTCACCGAACCCTCCATCATCGCCGCCGAGCCGCCCAACCCCATCGTCAACGAGCTGGTGATCCTGCCGGACATCGAGAAGCGGCTGGAGGCCTTCGTGCGCCTCGGCCACGGCATCATCATCTTCCCAGGCGGGGTCGGCACCGCCGAGGAGCTGCTCTACCTGCTCGGCATCATGATGCACCCGGCCAACGAGCGGCAACCCATGCCCATCGTGCTGACCGGCCCGAAAGAGAGTGCCGACTACTTCCGCGCCATCGATGACTTCGTCAAGGCG
Source organism: Aeromonas sp. A35_P (assembly GCF_002259925.1). Lineage (NCBI taxonomy): Bacteria > Pseudomonadati > Pseudomonadota > Gammaproteobacteria > Aeromonadales > Aeromonadaceae > Aeromonas > Aeromonas sp. A35_P. The sequence goes on from NZ_NEVB01000254.1 coordinate 11,844, forward strand.
ACCCTGGGGGAAGCGGCCACCAGCCTCTACCGCATCATCATCGGTGACGCCCCCGAGGTGGCCCGGGTGATGAAGGAGGCGATGCCGAAGATCCGCGAATACCGCAAGTCGGTAGGGGATGCCTACTCCTTCAACTGGTCCCTCAAGATCGAGCCGGAATTCCAGCTGCCGTTCGAGCCGGATCACGCCAACATGGCCAGCCTGGATCTGCACCGCAACCAGCCACCCCAGCTGCTGGCGGCCAACCTGCGCCGTGCCTTCTCCGGCATCGTCGCCGGCAACGTCAAGGAGGGGGGCATCCGCGCCATCGAGAAGAAGGGTCCGTTCAAGATCCATGGCGACAAGGAGCTGATGCACCTGATGGACAAGCTGCTGGAGAGCTTCGTCAAACAGCAGCGCATGAAGCTGCCGGGCAGCCAGTATGTACCCTGTTACGAAATCGTGCGCTGACGGCAGCACAGATGAAACGAGGGGCGCATGGCGCCCCTTTTTTGTTGCTGCCTCCCCTTCGGCCATCAATCCCCCATTGAGCCCGCTGGTTTGTTACAATGGGGCGTTCCGACTGCCAAGAGTGCCCCATGTCAAACCCAAGGCCACACCTGCTCATCATCGATGCCCTCAACCTCATCCGCCGGCTGCACGCGGTGCAGGCTCAGCAGGCGCTGACTCCGGCCCAGGCGCTGATCGCCACCCGTGCCAACCTCATCAATACCTGTCGCAAGCTGCTGGCCGGCAGCGAGCCCACCCACGTCATCGCGGTGTTCGATGGCCAGGTGCACAGCTGGCGCAAGGAGGTCTATCCCGCCTACAAGGAGGGACGAACCCCCATGCCGGCCGAGCTGCGCGAAGGGCTGAACGAGCTGCAGGATGCCTTCTGGGAGTGCGGCGTCGATGCCCTGCTCTCCCAGACCGACGAGGCGGACGATCTGATTGCCACCCTGGCCAGCGGCATTGCCCAGCACGGTGCCAGCGCCACCATCATCTCCACCGACAAGGGCTTCTGCCAGCTCATCTGCCCGCAGATCCGGATCCGCGACTACTTCAACAAGCGCTGGCTGGATGCCGCCTTCGTCGAACAGCAATACGGGGTGACCCCGGCCCAACTGGTGGACTTCTGGGCCCTGACCGGCATCGGTGGCTCCAACATCAAGGGGGTGCCCGGCATCGGCCCCAAGACCGCCACCCAGCTGCTGCAGCAATACGGCGATCTGGCTGCCATGCTGACCGCCTGCCAGCAGGAGGATGCCGCCAAGCCTTTGCTCAAGCTGCGCCAGCACCAGGATGAGGCCCTGCTGGCCCAGCAGCTGGTACGGCTGCAGCGGGACATCCCCCTTGGCTTCAACCTGCGGGAAATCCGTTATCCGCCCGCCCCGGATGCCTGATGACGCGATCTCGCCAAGCATGACCGGACTCACTCTCGCTGTTGACAAAAGCAGATAGAATGTAAAGAAACATGGAGGATTAAGTGTGGAAATGGTATAAAGCCGCCGAATCCTCCCCCTCTGTTCCCTAGAAGTGGATACGCCTCATGTCAAAAAGAAAAATTACCGTCATCCCGGGCGACGGCATCGGCCCCAGCATCATCGAATCCGCCATCCAGATCCTGACTCACGCCGGTTGTGACTTCGAATACGAATACGCAGACGCCGGTCTGGTGGCGCTGGAGAAGCACGGCGAGCTGCTGCCCCAGGCCACACTCGACCTGATTGAGAAGAACAAGGTCACCCTGAAGGGCCCCCTCACCACCCCGGTCGGCGGTGGTTTCACCTCCATCAACGTCTCCCTGCGCAAGAAGTTCAACCTCTACGCCAACGTGCGCCCCGTGCTCTCCTTCAAGGGCACCAAGAGCCGTTACGACAACATCGACATCATCACGGTGCGCGAAAACACCGAAGGGATGTACTCGGGTGCTGGTCAGAAGCGCAGCGATGACGACAAGAGCGCGGAGGCGATGAGCATCATCACCCGCGAAGGGGCCGAGCGCATCGTCAAGTTCGCCTTCGAACTGGCCCGTCAGGAAGGGCGCAGAAAGGTCACCATCATCCACAAGGCCAACATCCTCAAGTCCACCTCCGGTCTGTTCCTGGAAGTGGCCCGTGAGGTGGCCAGCCGCTACCCGGACATCCAGAGCGAAGAAATGATCGTCGATGCCGCCTGCATGAACCTGGTGATGTACCCGGAGCGCTTCGATGTCATGGTCACCACCAACCTGTTCGGTGACATCCTGTCGGATCTGTGCGCCGGTCTGGTCGGGGGCTTAGGGATGGCGCCGGGCGCCAACATCGGTGATGGCGCCGCCATCTTCGAAGCGGTGCACGGCTCCGCCCCGGACATCGCCGGCAAGAACATCGCCAACCCCACCTCGGTGATCCTCGCCTCCATCCAGATGCTGGAGTATCTTGGCATGCAGGACAAGGCCGAGCGCATTCGCGAAGCGGTGCGCGCCACCATCGAATCCGGCGACCGGGTGACCCGGGATCTGGGGGGCAGCGCCTCCACCAGCGAGTTCACCCAATCCATCATCGATCGTTTGTAATTGGTGCCAACTTGTTGATTTAAAAAGGGAGCTTCGGCTCCCTTTGTTTTATCTCACGGCGCGCTCCCCCCTTTGTCGATTGGCTACTATGTTCAATAGATAAGGGATAAGGAGATCCATTATGCGCGCTATCGTTACCCTGTTGCTCATCAGCAGCAATGTCATGGCAATAGACAGACCGGTCGAAAATGCCTGGCCCCAGCTGCCGCCATCCACCCAGCCGGCCAGCCAGGTCTGGCAATCCACCCTGGATACCAATGACCTGCTCAAGGCCCCCAAGCCCCTCTCCTTCGGGATGGATGTCGTCACCGACAGCAATGGCAACAGTCAGGTCACTCCCTATCAGAAGCTCAACCTGACCGCCGAGAAGAGCGTCAGCCTCTCCTTTGAGCAACACAAGCCCAGGATCAAGTTCAAGACCGCCGGCATGAACACCTCTCTCAAGCTGCGCAGCAACGGCGTCAAGCTGGAGTTCAGCCCGACCGATCGCACCATACCGCTCGACATCGAGCTCAAGCTTACCGATGGCGAATCCTCGCTGCGTTTTGACTATCGCTTCTGAACGCAAGCCGAATAAAAAGGCCGACAACCTTGGGGTTGTCGGCCTTTTTGTCAGCCCATGTCAGCCAGCCTTCACTCCTGGGGGGAGAGCTTGGAGACCCAGTACTTGTTGAAGACGTGCACCGTGATCTCTTCGCGATCGTGGTAGAGCTGCTTGGCCTGAATGATGAAGCCGCCGTCGATCTCCGCCAGCAGTTCACGCAGCACCTGGATGTTGTGCACCGCCTCGGCGTAGCGCTTCTTCATCGGCAGCTTGAGGTTGAACATGGCTTCCTGGCAATCGCCCTCGCGGAACCAGTCGGCGATCATGTGGGTCACCCGTGCCGGCTTGTCGACCATGTCACACACCAGCCAGTAGATGTTCTTCTTGCTGGGACGCCAGACAAAGCCGTCATCGCGGATGTGCTTGACCTGGCCGGTATCCATCAGGGATTGCGCCATCATGCCGTTGTCCACCGCGGTCACCATCATGTCGCGACGTACCAGCTGATAGGTCCAGCCGCCCGGGCAGGCACCGAGATCCACCGCCTTCATGCCGGAGCGCAGCCGCACGTCCCACTCTTCCCTCGGTACGAACACGTAGAAGGCCTCTTCCAGCTTGAGGCTGGAGCGGCTCGGCGCATCGGCCGGGAAGCGCAGACGCGGGATCCCCATGTGGAAGGCGGAGTTGTTGAAGGAGTAGGAGTAACCCAGCAACACATGGTCGTTGGCCAGGAAGAAGGCGTGGAACACCGGACGGTTCGGAGTCTCCTTCTTGGTCAGGATCTCGTTGCTGCGCAGCGCCTGGCGCAGTGGCACGGTGAATTTGCGGCAGAAGGCGGAGAGCTCCTTCGCCTCGTTTGTGTCGGCCGTCTCCACCCGCAGATCGCCGCAGATGGCGTAGTCGCGGGTCGCCTCGATGATCGGGGTGATCCGATCAGCCAGATCCAGCTCCTTGAGCTCGCAGGTCACCACCAGCATCTGGCGGATGAAGATGAGCTCCTTGAACGGCAGCTTGCGCGCCAGCAGGTCGGCCTCTTCCTCGCCGTAGCATTCGAAGATGATGTAGCCGCTGTCGTCCTTGACCCGGGCAAAGCCATAACACTGCATGTTAGTGGCTCGTTCGGTGATCTCTGCCGCCGCCTCTTTCTCAAAACCGGGGCGGCAATAAAGCAGCAGATTATTCATTCTTTCCTCCAAGACGACAGCCGGCCCACATCAGGGCCGCCCATCCCAACATAAAACAGAGGCCACCGGCCGGGGTGATGAGCCCCAAGCCCTTGCTGCCAAGCAGCACCATGGCGTAAATACTGCCGGAGAATCCCAGGATCCCCAGCACAAAGGCGGTGCCAGCCAGGTTGATCACCTTGCTGCGCACACCGCACCACCAGCAGGGCCAGGGCGTGAAAAAACTGATACTGCACGGCGGTATTGAAGGCCGCCAGACGCGAAGGGTCGATGCCGGTGGCCGCCAGACCGTGGGCACCATAGGCACCCAGCATGGTCGCCGTCAGGCCGAAAAAGCCCGCCAGCACCAACCAATGTCGATGAAATTGCATCCCTTGCCCTCCTTGTTGTCCCGCGCCAGCCTCAAACCCGCGCCGGGATGGTCGCAATGAAATCCTTTATCCGTTCGGCCGCCTGGCACAGGTTGCCCTGCTCGCTCGCCCCGCTGCTCTTGCGCGGCTTGAAACCATGATCACCATCGGTCAGCCAATGGACCGATACGGCGGATGAGAAGGGGAAATCAGTCAGTTCGGCACGGGTGCCGAAGGTATCGCGCTCCCCTTGCAACAGCAGGGTTGGCGTCTTGATCTGCTTGAGCACCTCGCCCCGCCAGCGGTCGGGCTTGGCCGGGGGGTGGAAAGGATACCCGAGAATGAGCAATCCTGCAGCATTCATCTCGTCCTCACTCTCCTGATAGAGTTCGGCCGCCATCCGCCCGCCCATGGATTTGCCCGCCAGAAACAGTCTGGGATGAGCAAACGCCTTGATCATCTGGCGCCAATGGTCGAGCAGGACGGGCTGCCGGTCCGGCGGACGACGCTTGCCATCCAGGGCGCGCTTGCTCATGTAGGGAAAGTTGAAACGCACCACCTCGATGTCGGGCCCGGCCAGCAGCCGTGACAGCTCGGCCAGAAAGGCGTGCTCCATGCCAGCCCCGGCGCCGTGGGCCAGCAGAATGCGAACGGGGGCGTCAACCGCCCCCTCCCGGATCACCTCATGCATCGGCCAGTCGGGCCCGACGACGGGCCTCCTCCTGCTCCACCAGTTCCAGCATCCAGTCGCGGAAGGCGACTATCTTGCCCTGATCGGACTGCTGCTCCTGGCACACCAGATAGAAGGCGTTCTTGCTCACCAGCACCTGCTCGAACGGACAGATGAGGCGGCCCGCTTCTATCTCTGGCTGGGCCAGCACGCTGTGACCAAGGGCCACCCCCTGGCCGTGAATGGCGGCCTGGATCACCATGGTAGAGTGGCTGAAGATGGGCCCCTGGTTGACGTTGGGGGCATCGATGTCGAGCTGGCGAAACCAGGCCTTCCAGTCGCGACGCGAGGTGTCGTGCAGCAGGGTGTGGCGGGTCAGATCGTCCGGGGTGCGCAGCGGCTTGGGACCGGTCAGCAGCAGCGGTGAACAGACCGGGATCAGATACTCGGTGTGCAGCTTGTCGGCCCGCAGGCCGGGCCAGTTGCCGCGTCCGTAGTAAATGGCCACGTCCACGTCGTCGGTGAGCGAGCCCTCGTCCATGTCCACCGCCTTGATCCGCACGTCGATGTCGGGATGACGTTCGCTGAACTTGACCAGCCGCGGCACCAGCCACTGGATGGCGAAGCTCGGCTGCAGACTGACGGTGAGCGCGCCCTTGGCGCTGCGGGCCAGCAACTTGTCGGTCGCCTCCGAGATGGAGGTGAAGATGTCCTTGATATCGAGGAAGTAGCCCTGCCCCTCCTCGGTCAGCAACAGAGAGCGGTTCTTGCGGCGAAACAGCTTGATGCCGAGGTACTCTTCCAGCGCCTTGATCTGGTGACTGATGGCGGCCTGGGTCACGAACAGCTCCTCCGCAGCGCGGGTGAAGCTTAAATGACGAGCCGCAGCTTCAAACGCTTTCAGTGCGTTGAGCGGGGGTAAACGACGAGACATGAGACCAGCCGACGATGAGTTTTTCTAATGGGCCGCATTATAATTTGTCGGTTGCGGGTCGACCAGTGAATAAACATAATTCGCTTCGCAATCCGTTTCCATATGGCTCACTTTTTCTCTTCCATGTTGGTTTACATGTGATTTTTGTGAGTCTCTGGAGTGCGATTGTGGTGTTGTGTTTCTTCCTCTGCGGGAAGAGGGGCTTAAATCGGACCGATTTAACCCAGTCTGTCATCTGAATGTGTTTGGCGCCTCCGGTTGGAAGGCGCCTTTTTTCTTATCCCTACCTGATTACCCATGATTAGCAGTCACCCCGAACTATACTGATCTTATGCACAGTTATCGAGGAGCGAGATCATGGCCAAAAGCAAAGTCCAATTCCAGAAAGGCTACAGCCTGTTTGAGCTTCTCAAGGACTATGGCACTGAAGCTCAGTGCGAAAACGCGTTGTTCACTTGGCGTTTTCCTCACGGCTTTGTCTGCCCTGAATGTGCCAACAAGACCTGTTGTCACCTGAAAAGTCGGCCACGCGTGCTGCAATGCAATCACTGCCATCACCAGATGTCATTGACTGGGAACACTATTTTCGCAAACACCAAGCTCCCGCTGACCAAGTGGTTTCTGGCGATGCACCTGTTGT
>NZ_NEVB01000255.1:0-18564 GCF_002259925.1 Aeromonas sp. A35_P
GTTATATTATAACTCTCACAGGCTGTAAACCCCGGAGCTGTCATGACCCAACTGGTGGAGCTGAAAGAGGTCTGTCTTTCATTTGATGGACGACTCGTGCTCGACAAGGTCTCCTTTACCCTGAACAAAGGCAAAATCACTACCCTGGTCGGCCCCAACGGGGCGGGCAAGAGCACCCTGAGCAAGCTGGTGCTGGGTCTGCTCACGCCTGATTCGGGCCAAATCACCCGCAGCCGTGACCTGCGGGTCGGTTATGTGCCCCAGCGCCTCTATCTGGATCCCACCCTGCCGCTGACGGTGCGTCGCTTCCTGCAGCTTGGCAAGAATGGTCGCCTCTCCATCGAGGAGGCACTGGGCCGGGTCGGTGCGGAAGATCTCTTGGACAACCGGATGCAGAAGCTCTCCGGCGGCGAGATGCAGCGGGTGCTGCTGGCCCGCGCCCTGCTGGTCAAGCCCGAGCTGCTGGTGCTGGACGAACCGGTACAGGGAGTGGACATCAACGGCCAGATCGAGCTCTACGCCCTCATCAGCCAGCTGGCCGCCGAGTTCAACTGCGCCGTGCTGATGGTCTCCCACGACCTGCATCTGGTGATGGCCAGCACCCACGAGGTGATCTGCCTCAATCGCCACGTCTGCTGTCACGGCGAACCGGAGAGCGTGGCGCGCCACCCCGAGTTTGCCCGTCTGTTCGGCCGACCGGAACAGGAGGTGCTGGCGGTCTACACCCACCATCACCACTGCGACGGCGAACACCATCATCATGAGCCGCAGGCCCCCGTCATTCGCCTGCCCTCCCGCAATCAATAACGAACCCGACAGGATCATCAAGTGGACAGCTTTCTGTTATACGCCCTCGCGGCTGGCCTTGGCATCGCCCTGCTGGCCGGCCCCCTCGGCAGCTTCGTGGTGTGGCGCAAGATGGCCTATTTTGGCGACACCCTCTCCCACGCCTGCCTGTTTGGCATCGCGCTCGGCATCCTGCTGCAGGTGGATCTCACCCTGGCGGTGGTGGTCTGCTGCCTCGCCATGGCGATGTTGCTGGTGATCATGAGCCGCAACCAGCAGGTGGCCACCGACACCCTGCTCGGCATCCTGGCCCACAGCGCCCTGTCGCTCGGTCTGGTCACCCTGAGCTTCATGGACAACGTACGAGTGGACCTGATGGCCTACCTGTTCGGCGACCTGCTCTCGGTGCAGCCGATGGACCTGCTCTGGATCTACGGCGGCGGCGCCCTGGTACTGCTCACCCTGTGGCGGCTGTGGGATCCCCTGCTCTCCATGACCATCTCGGAAGAGCTGGCCCGGGTGGAAGGGGTCAGGGTCGATGTACTGCGCTGCGTGCTGATGCTGCTGATCGGGCTGGTGATCGCGGTGGCGATGAAGTTCGTCGGGGCGCTGATCATCACCTCCTTGCTTATCATCCCTGCGGCAACGGCCCGCCGCTTCAGCCGGACGCCGGAGCAGATGGCCGGCTTTGCCGCCCTCATCGGCTGCCTTGCCGTACTCGGCGGACTGCTGCTCTCCTGGTATCAGGACACCCCGGCCGGCCCGTCTGTGGTGGTCTGCGCCACCAGCCTGTTTGTGCTGAGCCAGTTCAAGAAAGCCTGAGCCTGAAGTGGCCTGATGCCGTCAGGCCACTCCTTGTATCTTGAGTCTCCAGCGGTTCCACTCTGTTCATACTGAGTCTGTTCACACCCGCCTGAGCGGTTCATTCTCACCGGGGCGCAGGCTCGCTTGCGCCTCCTGCCAGAGCCACTGTCGCAACCGGCTGATGGCGGGTTCATGGGCACGCGAGCGCTTGCAGACGAAATAGAAGTTGTCACCGGTTTCGAGTGCATGTAGCGGCAGTCGCACCAGGCCGGGGTCCTCCGGCTGCAGCATATAGTCGTTGATGAGCGCCACCCCCTGATCCCAGTTGGCCGCCTCCAGTGCCAGCAGAATGTGGCTGAAATGGTGCATCCTCGCCTCAGGGGCGATCGTCAGCCCGCCCACGTCAGCCCAACGCCGCCAATCCTCCCCCTTCTCCTTGTAGATCGCCTGGATGGAGAGCAGCGGCAGTTGCCACAGGGCCGCCGGCCACTCCCCCTCCACCTGTTGCCACAGCCGCCGGCTGCAGACCGGCATCAGGCGCTCCCGATAGAGCAGATCGTGCATGTAACCACGCCCCTCGGGGGAGACGGTGATGAAGCAGTCAGCCACCCGATCGGAGAGCTCGGGATCCTCCGCCACCATCTCCAGGCTGAGATCCAGCTCGGGGTAGAGCTGGCGCAGCCCAGCCAGCCTAGGGATCAGCCACTTCACCGCAAACGAGCTGTAGACCGCGAGCCGCAGTCGCATTTCACCGCCGCCACGCAGTTGCTCGCTGCTCTGGGCAATCTGGCCGAGCCCGGCGGAGATCCCCTCGAAATAGATCTCCCCCTGAGCCGTCAGCGACAGCAGCCGCCCCTGGCGCAGCAGCAGCCGCTCCCCCAGAAAATCCTCCAGCAGGCAGATCTGGTGGCTGACCGCACTCTGACTGACATTGAGCTCAACCGCGGCGCGAGAAAAGCTGAGCAGGCGGGCAACCACTTCGAAGTATTGAACGGCACGCAGGGGAGGCAGCTTCATTATCCAAAATTCTCATGAGTGGTGTCTTTTTATCATTTTACTGGATAACTAAGCACGGGCTACCCTTCCCTCATCAAACATGGGAGGTGGTATGAATGCAGTGGGGATCGGCATCCTTTATCTGGTGCTGGGCAACATGGTGGCGGTCTTTTCCGATGCGCTGGTCAAGGTGCTGGAGCCGGATCAGCCGGTGTTCCAGTTCGTCTTCTTCCGCCAGCTCTCCGCCGCCATCCTGCTGGCCCCCTGGCTGCTCTGGTCATGGCGTCGCAACCCGCCGGTGGCGCTCAAGTGGCATCTGCTGCGGGCCCATATCTGGGCCATCGGCGTCTGCCTGATGGTGATCGCCCTCACCCGGCTGCCGCTGGCCACCGCCAACGCCCTCTTCTATGCGGCGCCGCTGATGATGGTGCCGCTGGCGGTGTGGCTGGCGGGGGAAGCGATCTCGCGCCAGAAGGTACTGACCGCCTTCATCGGCTTTGTCGGAGTGCTGATCGTGCTGCGCCCCACCGAGGTGAACTGGGCAGCGCTGGCGGCGCTCGGCGTTGCGCTCTCCATGGCGCTCAACAATCTGCTGATCAAGCGGATCCCGCTCCAGCAGCCCATCGCCCAGACCCTGTTCTTTACCAACGTGCTGAGCATGCCCTTCATCCTGGCGCTGGCCTGGTGGGAAGGGGGAGACTGGCAGTGGCAGATGTGGTGGCCCGCCTTTGGTTCTTCGGCGCTGATCATGGTCTATGCGGGGTTGTGCGTGGTGGCCTATCGCAAGGCGGAGGCGAGCAAGATCGCCTCGGCGGAGTACACCGGTCTGCTGATGGCGGTCGCCATCGGAGTGTGGCTGTTCGATGAGCAGCCGGGCCTGCCGCTGCTGCTGGGGTGCCTATGCATCATACTGCCGCTCATCGCCATGGCCCGCAGCAAGCCCAAGCCACAGGCCGAACCGGCGCTCTAACCAACCAGGGTCACCCCAGCAGCGGGGCGATCCTTTGTTGCAGATGGGGGATCACATCCTGCTCGAACCAGGGGTTTTTCTTGAGCCAGAAGGTGTTGCGCGGGGACGGGTGTGGCAGCGGCAACCAGGCCGGGCCGTAGTCCGCCCAGCTGCGCACCGTCTCGGTCAGCGACCCCTTCGCCGCATCCCGCAGGTAGTGGCCTTGCGCATACTGGCCGATGAGCAGGGTCAGCTCGATGTTGGGCAGCAGCATCAATACCTTGTCGTGCCAGGTGGGTGCACATTCGGGGCGCGGCGGCAGGTCCCCCGACTTGCCCTTGCCGGGGTAACAGAGCCCCATCGGCATGATGGCGATGCGGGATTCATCGTAGAAGGTGGCCTTGTCCACCCCGAGCCACTGACGCAGGCGATCGCCGGAAGGGTCGTTCCAGGGGATGCCGCTGGCATGCACCCGGGTGCCGGGTGCCTGGCCGATGATCAGCAGGCGGGCGCGCTCGCTGCCACGGATCACCGGTCTGGACCCGAGCGGCAAGTGTGCCTCGCACAGGCGGCAGGCACGGATCTGTGCAAACAAACGGTCGAGTCGGTTCATGGGCCCGATAGTAGCAGAGTTTTCCCCCGGACCCTGCTTGTGAAAGATTCAGCAGATACTTATCATGCAGCCACAATTGTTTAATTTAATAAACGGAGCGAGATGAAGAACTGGATGGGCACCGGCAGCGCGGCCCTCTCATTCGTGCTGTGGGGCATGCTGCCCCTCTATTACCAGTTCATGCCCGCGGTCAACATGTGGGAACTGCTCTCCCACCGGGTGCTCTGGTCGGCGGTCCTGCTGGGGATCCTGTTCCTCGTCGTCGGCTACCAAGTGCCCTGGGCGCGGCTGCGCAGCGAACCGCGCCAGCTCGGCCTCATCCTGCTGGCCGGCCCCGTCATGTCCATCAGCTGGTGCATGTTCACCTGGTGCCTCACCACCGGTCAGGTGCTGGCCACCAGCCTCGCCTTCTTCATGACGCCGCTGTTCAACATCGTCTTCGCCGTGTTGTTCCTCAAAGAGAAGCTCACCCCGCAAAAACACCTGGCGGTGGCGCTGGCACTGGCGGGGCTGGCCTACATGCTGTTCTCCTACGGCCAGCTGCCCTGGTTCTCCCTGGTCATGGGGGCCAACTTCGCCCTCTATGGCCTGCTCAAGAAGAAGGTGCACTATGACGCCGGCGTCAGCCTCTACCTCGAGGCGCTGGTGCAGTTGCCCGTCGCCCTGCTGATCATTGGCTGGCTTGCGGTGAGCGGCGCCAGCCAGTTCGTGACCGGTGACTGGACCGAGCGACTGCTGCTGATGGGCAGCGCCCCCGCTACCCTGCTGCCGGTGGGGCTGTTCTGCTACGGCATGATGCGCACCCGCATGAGCACGGTGGGCCTGCTGCAATATATCGAACCCAGCCTCGCTTTCCTGCTCGCCATCTTCTGGTTTGGCGAGACGCCGGATCCGGTGAAATCGGTGGGATTTGCCTTCGTCTGGGCCGGCCTGCTGGTGAGCCTGCTGCCGCTGCACAGGCTCAGGCGCCATCTGCGCCGCAACGCCGATGCTCAAGGTTTGCCGCGGTAGGACTCCAGGATGGCGTGCCACTTGGGATCCCGGTCCATCTGCTCGGCGATGTCGTTCAGCCGGTCATGCAGATCGCTGCGGGATTTTGGCAGCAGTATGTGACGGGTATAGCTGGATTGGGCGAAGGGCGAAACGAACAGCTTGCCCTCGAAGGCCGGGTCGTGGGTAAAGAAGGTGAGCGCCGAGCCCGGCACCAGGGTCACGTCGATGCGGCCGCGCACCAGCAGGCTGAAGTTGGTTTTGACCTTCTTGGCATCCACCCGCACCAGATCGCCTCTGGCCGACGCCTCGTCGATCCCCTGATAGTGGTACCCCTCGATGCCGCCGAAGGTCATCCCCTTGAGCGAGTCAGGCCCACGATAGGTGACCGGTCTGTCGGCACTTGAGATAAGCTCGTTGGTATCGCGCATGATGGGAAAGGTCCAGAGGTAGCGCTCGCGCTGGGGATCCCCCACCCAGGCGGGATTGACCCAGGCCACCAGACCGTCAAAGCCGGGATCCGACATCTCCAGCGCCAGTCTGGCCCGATTCACCAGCCAAAGTTCCAGCTTGGGTTCTCCGCCAAGCTTTTCATTGAGATACTTGACCAGATCCCGGCTCAGACCGCTCTGCTCCCCGGTCATGAAGGGGGGGTGCTGATGATAGTCGTAGAGACGCAGCGTCTCGCCATGAGCCGATATCGACAGCAGACACCACAACCACCACCATGCTCGCATCGCACCTCCTTGGGCTGCTCTTGAGTGTGGCACAGAGAGATCGAATGAGAAAACCCCCTAGCGGCGCCGAACCGGCTGCCTGCCCGCCCACCCGCCACTGGTTCATCTACATGGTGCGCACCGCCAGCGGCCTGCTCTATACCGGGATCAGCACGGATCCGGTTCGCCGCCTGTGCCAGCACCAGAGTGGCAAGGGATCCCGCGCCCTGCGCGGCAAGGGGCCACTGACCCTGGCGTGGCAGCAGGCCGTCGGTGAGAAAGGCTCGGCGCTGCGCCTCGAATACCGGCTCAAGCAGCAGAGCAAGGCCTTCAAGGAGCAGTTGATCAGCCAGCCGGAGCGCTGGCTTGCCTGCAGCGAATCATGGCTGACCACCCACCCGGCCACAAAAAAGGCCGCTGCATGCAGCGACCAGGGAAGGATCCGATAACAGGGAGTGTCAACGGTAGGCATTAACCTGCTTGCGCCGGTGGCTAATGAGCCTGCAGGCACAAAAAAGGCCGCTGCACGCAGCGACCAAGGAAGGATCCGATAACAGGGTGTGTCAACGGTAGGCATTAACCTGTTTGCGCCGACGGCTAATGAAACAGCACACCAACAGCAGGCACAAAAAAGGCCGCTGCATGCAGCGACCAAGGAAGGATCCGATAACAGGGAGTGTCAACGGTAGGTATTGGCTTGCTTGCGCCGACTGCTGATGAACCAGCACACCACCAGCAGCACCAGCAACCAGGGCGCCAGCTTGATGATGAGGGCAAACATGCCGGCCAGCGCGCCAAACAGCACGAAGACGCCGCTCACCAGCAACATGGCCAGCACGGTGAATCCGGTCAGCGCCATGCCGACCAGCACCAGTATCAAGACGATAAATTCCAGCATGTTGTGCTCCTCACTGGGTTGATGCGGCCAGATGACCCTGGGTCAATCCAGCCAGCGCTTCAATTCACGACGGGGCGGCATGATCAGCACCGCCAGCAGATAGATGGCCAGGGCCAGGGGCGGCATCAGGATCAACGCCATCAGGGCCGCGACCCGCACCGTCACCCTGGAGAGCCCCAGCCCGTTGGCGATGCCGGCACAGACTCCGGTCAGCTTGCGATGGGCAAGGTCCTTCGGCCAGGGCGTCATGGTTATGCCTCCACCTTTTGACCCTTGAGGCGGGCCAGCTCACGTTCAATCTCGTCGTTCAGCTCCAGCTCGCGGAACTGGGCCTCCAGCGAGGGATTCTGCCCCAGGGTTGCCGCCTCCAGCTGGGCTTCCAGCTGATCGACCCGGCCCTGAAAGCCGTCAAAACGGGCCATCAGCTCGTGCATGCGCTGGTTGTCCACCTGGGCACGGGCCCGCAGCCGACTGTGGGCGGTCTGCTCACGCAGGGTCAGCATCTTCTGCTTCTCCCGTGCCTCGGTCAGCTTGGCAGCCAGCCGCTCGCTGTCGGCGGTGAGCTGGGCCAGCACCTCGGCGACCCGCGCCTTGTCCTGCTCCAGCTGTTCGCATTTCTTGACCTCAGCCAGCTTCTCGGTGAGCGCAGCCCGGGCCAGATCCTCGCGCCCCTTCTGGATGGCGAGCTCGGCCTTGGCCGACCACTCCAGGATCTGGTGTTGCAATGCCTGCTGATGACGCTCCAGCAGCTTCTGTTCGGCGATGACGCGGGTGGCCTGGGTTCTCATCTCGACCTGGACCTGCTCCATCTCTTCAATCATCAACCGCAGCATCTTCTCCGGCTCTTCGCTCTTGTCGAGCAGGCTGTGCAGGTTGGCATTGATCACGTCGGTCAGGCGGCTAAATACGCTCATGGTCTGGCTCCTTGTTGATGGGATGACAATCTCTTCCCATAACATTACAAGAGCCGCGCCAAGATTTTTTCTCCTTTATTTACAAATAGATAAGAATCACAGATATATCATGCAGACGAATGAGGTGGCGAAAAATACCGATCTGGTGGTGATTTTCACCAATAAAAAAGGGAGCCAACGGCTCCCTCATGCAATCAGTGACAGGCTCAGGCGGCGCGGGTATGGCCAAGCTTGCTGTCCAGTTCGACCAGCTTGGCCTCCATCCGGCTGCGGCAGATCTCGGACAGCTCGCGGATGCCGGCGGCGCCATGCTCCTTGCTGCAGACAGGGGCCATCACTTCCAGCAGCACCTCGCCGTTGTCCCAGCGGTTGAGATCGATCTGGCCGAAGTAGCTGGAGCAGACGATGGGCACCACCGGCACCTCTGCCTGCACCGCGGTATGGAAGGCACCCGCCTTGAATGGCAGCAGGCCGCGCCCCTTGGAACGGGTCCCCTCCGGGAACATCCAGATGGAGGTGCCACGCGCCTTGATGCGATCCACCACCTGGCCTATGGTGCCGATGGCACGGGAGCGGTTGGAGCGGTCGATCAGCACGTTGCCGGAGAGCCAGAAGATGAGGCCGAAGAAGGGCAGCCACAGCAGGCTCTTCTTGCCCACCGCCACCACGCCGGGCTGCACCGCGCCGGTCACGGTGAAGATGTCGTAGTTGCTCTGGTGGTTGCAGACGTAAACCGCCGGTCCCACCGACTTCACCTCGTCGGCCACCGTCACCCGGACCTTGAGGCCGATGAGCGGACAGACGGCGTGATACATGCGGGCAAAGACATAGACGTTGTTGGGATGGCGCGGACGCACCAGGCACAGCAGCAGACCGAACAGGAACCAGAAGATGAGCAGCAGACCAAGCAGCAGCACACGGGCAATTTTGAGCATCGAACACCTCGGATTTTGACTCGGCGCAGTATACTGGTCCCCCTTTTAGCGAACAAGCGTTCGCCAGACAGAACCGACCACCCTTCTCCACTCGCCCCTGAGCCATAAAACGGACGGCGGCTTGCCCCACCCGACATTGGCCGTTAGGATGTGGCCATCTTGATAAACGGGGCGAGCATGATTCACCAACAACGCGTGGCGAAACGACTCCTGCTGCTGGTCTGCCTGCTGGTGCTCAATTGCGCTGCCCAGCCGCTGGCCCGGCTGGCCCTGCTCGATCACGCCATCAGCTGTCAGGCCCTGCCCCAGTTCGCCACGGCCGACGAGCAGACCGACAAGGGCACGCCCGCCAGTGTGCAGCCCAACAGCTGCCAGCTCAACGGCAAATGGCTGAGCGCCACTACCCTGCTCTGCCTTGAGCAGCTGTTCTTTGCGGTGGCCCTGCTCATCGCCCTGCTGGCCCCGCTCTGGCGTTATACGCCGCCACTGCCGCCGCCCCGGGCCGTATCACCCCCCGAACGACGACTTCACCTCACCCTCTGTGTCTGGCGGGAATGAGTTCAGCCGCGCTTTTTGAGCCTGCTGTCATTCATTTTTTGCGAGACAACATCTATGTCAACTCTCTTCAAGGCGAGCCTGCTGCTGGGCTGCCTGCTGTGGCAATCCACTGGATTGGCCAGCGATACGGGCTGGCTCACCAGCCCCCAGAACGATCACGCCAAGGTCAGGCTGCAAGCCGACCGCAGCGTCCCTGACCAGACCCGCATCCTGCTCGAGGTGGCCCTCGAATCCGGCTGGAAAACCTATTGGCGCAGCCCGGGTGAAGGGGGCATAGCGCCCCAGATCCTGTGGGATCAGCCGGTCGGCGACTTCCAGTGGCACTGGCCCACACCGCGCCCCTTCGAAGTGGCCGGACTCAGCACCCAGGGTTATCAGCAACAGGTGCGCTTCCCCCTGAGCCTGGACTCCCCCGCCGGGCAGCCGCTCAAGGGCACTTTGCGCCTCTCCACCTGCAGCAACGTCTGCATCCTGACCGACTACCCCTTCACCCTGGCGGTGGATGGGCAGGCATCGGCCGGTTTCGACTTCGCCTGGGCCCAGACCATGAGCACCCTGCCGCAGACGCTGCCTGCCGACACCCGGATCGAGCTCGGCTACCAGCACAACCAGCTACAGCTGCGCGCCGAGCGGGCAGAGGGCTGGCAGGAGCCAGCGCTCTTCATCGATGCACTGGAGGGGGCCGAGTTCGGCAAGCCGGCGCTCGAGGTGAGCGGCAACACCCTGATCGCCCGGGTCCCGGTCAGCGACGGCTGGCAGGGGGATGCCCCTGACTTGCGTGGCCAGTCCCTCGGCCTGTTGCTCGGCAGCGGTGATGAGGCCTGGCAGACCAGCGCCACCATCGCCGGGCCTCTCGCCCTGCCGGCCCCAGGCCAGCCGCTCATCTGGCTGCTGGGGGCGGCGCTGCTCGGCGGCCTCATCCTCAACCTGATGCCCTGCGTGCTGCCGGTGCTGGCCCTGAAACTGGGCACGGTGCTGCAGCAGCAGGAGCGCGAACAGCGACAGGTGCGCAAGCAGTTCCTCGCCGCCAGTGCCGGGATCATTGCCTCCTTCTGGGTGCTGGCGGCCATGAGCAGCCTGCTGCGCGCCCCTAGTTTTGGAATGAGTGGCGCGGTCGGCTGGGGGATCCAGTTCCAGAGCGCCGGTTTCATCGGCTTCATGGTGGCGGTGACCCTGCTGTTTTGCGCCAACCTGCTGGGGCTGTTCGAAATCCGTCTACCCAGCAACCTCAGCACCCGCCTCGCCACCAGCGGCGGCAAGGGGCTGGGTGGCCACTTCCTGCAGGGGAGCTTCGCCACCCTGCTGGCCACCCCCTGCTCGGCCCCCTTCCTAGGCACCGCGGTGGCCTTTGCGCTGGCGGCGCCCCTCGGCCAGCTCTGGCTCATCTTCACGACGCTCGGCCTTGGCATGAGCCTGCCCTGGCTGCTGGTGGCGGCCCTGCCGCGCCTCGCCCTCTGGCTGCCCAAACCGGGCCGCTGGATGGGGCGGCTGCGCATCCTGCTCGGGCTGATGATGCTGGGCTCCAGCCTCTGGCTGGCGAGCCTGCTTGGCAACCATCTGGGCAGCACGGCCACCGGCTGGCTGATGGCCGCCATGCTGCTGGCGCTGCTGATCGGCATCCTCTGGCGTTATGGCATGCGCGGTTTCACGCTGGCCCTCTCTCTCTCGGCCCTCATCGGCGGCGCCCTGCTGCTGGGGGGCGCCCTCACGACGCAGGGGGCGGGCAGCGTCGATCGCATCGCCTGGCAGCCGCTCACCGAACAGGCCATCGTCGATGCGCTGGCCCAGCGCAAGCGGGTCTTCGTCGACGTCACCGCCGACTGGTGCGTCACCTGCAAGGCCAACAAGTACAACGTACTGCTGCGTGATGAGGTACAGAGCGCCCTGACGGCCCCGGACGTGGTGGCCCTGCGCGGTGACTGGAGCCGGCCGAGCGATGCCATCTCCGCCTTCCTGCGCCAGCGCGGCGCGGCCGCCGTGCCCTTCAACCAGATCTACGGGCCCGGCCTGCCAGAGGGAGAGATCCTCTCCCCCCTGCTGGACAAGGCCGACTTGCTCGACGTGTTGCACCAGGCCGGCCTCGTCCAGGCCGATGTCACCCATTTTTAAGGAGAATCCCATGACCCTGCGTACCCTGAAACTGCGCCCCCTGACCCTCTGCACCGCCCTGGTTGCCGGCACCCTGAGTGCCCCCTTGCTGCAGGCGGCCCCCTTCACCCCGGAGCAGGAGGCACGCATCAAGGAGCTCATTCGCGAGACCCTGGTCCAGAACCCGACCATCCTGGATGAGGCTGCCGAATCCTGGGAGAAGCAGAACACCGCAGCCCAGGAGGCCCGGCTCGACGACTTCATCAAGGGCAATCAGGATGTGCTGTTCAACAGTGCCACCAGCCCGCGGCTCGGCGCCAAGAATCCCAAGCTGACCCTGGTGCTGTTCACCGACTACAACTGCCCCTACTGCAAGCAGTTCGATCCCCGCCTGACCAAGCTGCTCGAGGCCTATCCCGACGAGCTGGGGCTGGTGGTCAAGCTGCTGCCGTTCAAGGGGCAGAGCTCGGCCAAGGCGGCCCAGTACAGCCTCACCCTCTGGCAGCAGGATCCCGCCCGCTTTCTCGCCCTGCACGACAAGCTGATGAGCAAGCAGGGGATGCTGACCGAGGCGGACATCAACAAGGCGTTGGCGGCCACCGGCAACACGGCCCTCAAGCCCGATGCCAAGGCCACCGAGGAGCTGCGCAACAGCCTTCGTATCGGCACTCTTCTTGGCGTGCAGGGCACCCCGGCGACGCTCATCGGCAACCAGCTGGTGCCGGGCGCCCTCCCCTATGACGAGCTGGAGCAGCTGGTGAAGACCGAGCTGGCCAAACGGAGCTAAGCCATGGCGGAGGATGCAGTCGTAAAGGCACCCCGCTGGCGCCGCTGGGGCAAGGAGGCGCTCTGGCTGTTGCTGATGGCACTGGTCATCTCCACCCTGCTGGATCTGTGGCGCAGCCCTACCCTGCCGGCGGGGGCCATGGAAGCCCCCTTCACCCTGCAGGATGGCACCATCACCAGCCTGGCCGAGCAGAGCCGCGGCAAGCCGCTGCTGGTCTACTACTGGGCCAGCTGGTGCGGGGTGTGCCGCTTCACCACACCAACCGTGGAGAGCCTGTGGCAGGAGGGTGAAAACGTGCTGACGGTGGCGCTGCGCTCCGGCAGCGATGAGCAGTTGCGCGCCGGGATGGCGAAGAAGGGGCTCGCCTTTCCCACCCACAACGATGAGCGTGGAGATCTGGCCGCCCGCTGGCAGGTAGGAGTCACCCCCACCTTCCTCATCATCAAGGATGGGACGCTGGTGAGCAGCACCACCGGCTGGAGCTCGTGGCTCGGGCTCAAGGCCCGCCTGCTGTGGGCCGGCTGGTAATCCCGCCCTGCAATGCATGCAAAGAGCCCGGTATCACGACCGGGCTCTTTTTTCATCTGAAAGCTGACAAGCCTATTTCGTGGGCGCCGTGGCGCCCTGTCCGAGCCGCCCCCTGGCGCTGGCCCGCTCGGCCTCGTCGAGTACCCCGTCCCCGTTCTTGTCCATCCGGGTGAAGAGAGCCTCATGGCGCGCCATGAACTGCGCCTTGGTCGTGTCCTGCATCGGCCTCATGTTGCCCATATTGCCCATGTTTCCCATCTTGCCCGGCATGGCCTGGCCGGACTGCTGCATCGCCTCGTGCATCCTGGCCATGGCGGCCTCTCTCTCGGCCACCGACAGGGTGCCATCCTTGTCGGTGTCCTGCCGGGCGAAACGCTGCTCGGCTCTTTCCATGAACTGGGCCTTGGTGATGTCCCCCTTGATGAACATCAAGGGCTCGTCGATGCTCTCATCGGCGGCGATGGCAAGGCCGCCCAGCAGAACCATAGGCAGAAGATAAAATTTGAGCATGGCTGTCCATTCCTTAGTAAGGGTCTCGGCCCGGCCGAGGCCTGCTGAAGATCGCCAGGGCAACGCCCGGCGCCTCCTGTAGTGTAGCCCCGGTGCCACCCCCTACCGGGAGGCAGATCGCACAGTGCACCGGTCGCGCTTCCCCTGGTTACTTTTCTTCCTATTCATGGCGATGGCCGCCTGTTTACGTTAAAATGTCGGGTTTTTGCCGAGCCTGGTTTGCCAAGATCCCCGCCGCCAGGCCAGCGCAGGGTCAATTCCACGATGCCAGTGAGGCAGGATCCGTCATGAACAACTACTTCCGGGTGTTGGGCGTCAAGTCCAACGCCAGTGAAAACGACATCAAGAAAGCCTATCGTCGGCTGTCGAACCAGTACCACCCCGACAAACTGCACGGGGCGAGCGAAGAAGAGAAAGAGCAGGCAGCCCTCAAGCTGCATCAGGTAAAGCAGGCCTATGAAGTGCTGTCCGATCCGAAACAGCGGGCCGCCTTTATCAAGGATTTCAACAACGTCATCGTGACCGATCCCGCTGCTGCCATGCAGGAGATGTGGGACCAGTTCTACCCCTGAGCCACCAGGCAAGAAGAGCGACTATGCAAAAAAAATGGGACCAGGCACGGCTCAAGGCCCTGCAAAGCGATGCCAGCGAGAATATCGAATCCTACCGGGATCAGGACGACCCCAAGGGGCTCGAGCAGTTCACCGACCAGATGAAGGCCCTGCTGCTGGCCGACATGAGCATGCTGGAATTCATGCCCGAATACCTGCCGCTGGCCCTCTATGGCCGGGTGCAGTTCCCGGCCAAGGCCAAGGGGCAGTGGAACAAGTGGCTCGCCAGCGGCGAGCAGCCGAGCTGGGACGAGTTCAAGGTAAGCGTCGGCTTCAACAACGCCGCCCTGCCGCTGGTCAAGGCGGTGCGGGCCCAGAGCGAAGATCAGCTGATGGAAGCCTGCGCCGTGCTGTTCCTGCTCGACAACCCGCTGCCACGCGGCAGCCACCGTGCCGATGACGACTATGAGCTGCGCGACGAAGAAGAGGAAGACGGGGAAGATGCCGACGCCGATTATCATGGCGGCGGCGACCGCTATGGCGACGACCAGGGCGAGCAGGATATGTACGACGAAGTCCGTTTCTAATTGGGGCAAGGCATGAGCAACAGTCTGATAGAAATTACCGCCATCGAGATCAAAGAGCTGGCCGTTATCGAGCCGAAGCAGGCCAGCGAGAAGTTCGAGCTGATCGCCAAGACCATGTCTGACGACCAGTTGGCAGAAGTGATTGAAAACATTGATATCGTTACCCTGACCCAGATCAACGGCCAGCACGACATCTCCTTCCCCTCCATCATCTCCGAGCTGATGACCCCGGAGCGGATCCGCGACATCGTCTGCCAGCAGCCGCTCTACTGGGAAGAGGCGATCAAGAACAACGCCGACGAGCTGCAACAGCACACCTTCGACTTCCTCAACTACCTGATCCGCACCCTGGATAGCGAAGCCAAGCAGCGGGAGATCCTCGAGTGCGTGGCCGAAGATCCGGCCGGTCTCTTCTACCTCGCCATCCCCTTTATCGAGTTCTATCGCGGCGATCGCTATGAAGAGGACGAAGGCTATCGCGACGTGCTGCACGCCGAAGAGGAAGATCTCGAAGAGTCCCTGCGCTACAGCGAGCGCCAGCAGAGCGAGGATGTCCACGACTACGCGCTGGACGACCCGCGCAGCCTCTTGATGCTCATTCGCGAGCTGGCTCCCGAGGTGGAGAAAGCCATCAAGGCGCTGCTGCGCAACGAGCACTCCACCTGGGACGGCATCATCAACAAGTTTGCCGCCGAACTGGTGATGCAGGCCAAAGAGAAGAACAAGGTCGAGGAAGACGAGTACGGCGACGTCGACGACATGTTCAGCTTTCTGGATTAAGGAGCCCATTCATGCAGTTAGTCATTCGCGATGCCAACCAAGGCCCCTTTCTGACCCAGGTGCTGCGCTTTGGCCGCGACAATGAACGCCTGAGCGAACAACAGCTGGCCGCCATCAAGGGCAAGGCGGTGCTGATGAGCCTCAAATTCGCCGACAAGTACTACAACAAGTACAAGATGCACCTGCTGGAGCAGGCCGCCCACGACGTCATCGGCGTGGTGAGCCTCGGCCTGCAGGAGCTCTCGGCCCGGGATCCGGCCAAGGCCCTGGCGCTGCTGCAGGCGCCGGAAGGCCCCATCAAGCCGTTCCAGAAGGGCTGGTCGATGCTCATCACCGTCAGCCCCAAGCAGGCTGGTAACAGCCTCTACGGTGACGTGGATGCCCGCCTGCTGGACAAGATATCGAGCCCGCCGGACGTGGAAGAGTGGCAAGGGTGGCAGGAGTACGAGAAGGCGCTGACCGAGCACAACAAGAGCCGCTTGATGGGGCTCATCGACCAGCACTTCTTCGCCTGCGAGAGCGACCACCCCACCATGGAGGACAAGCTGGCCGAAGCGCTGCTCTACCGCATCCTCTGCGGCAAGGGCAGTGGCGCCGCTCCCCTCAAGGTGAAGCAGGATCTCAAGCGCCGACTGGCGCGGGAGATTGAGCTCGACGAGGGCTGGTACGACACCGACTATCTCGCCGCCCAGCTTGCTCTGATGCTGAGCGCGCTGCCCGCCGACATGGCCACCGCCCTGCGTCAGGAGCTGAGCCCGGGCTTTGTGCCGAACCTGCTGCACACCCTCGGCTTTGTGCGCCAGTACCAGCAGCTGCAAAAAGAGGACGCCTCCCCGGAGAAGCTCGACAACATGGAGATGCGCGCCGGTCTCAAGCACCCGCTGCTCGGCTGGCCGCTCTATCACGACTTCTGATGACGGGTCTTTCCCTTCACCCTGTTCCAACGCCCGGCTTGCCGGGCGTTGTGCTATCCGCCATCCCGCTGGCAGCATAAACCCTGGCCATGACAGCCGCTCTCGGCAGAAAACTACCCCGCAAGCGTGATTGGCCCCATTTTTGACAGGGTTATAATGGCTCCCCCATATAAGCCGCAGGGGAGCAAGGCCGTGAGCAGAAAGCCCGACAGGATCACCGCGATGCAGCAGATCATCGATGCCGTGAAGGCGGAATTTCCGCTTTATCAACCGGATACCTTCAAATGCGGGCCGGACAACACCTGTATCGGCTGCCCCAAGAAGCTGATGGAGCTGGTGGATACGGACCTCTGCTACTGGCAATATCAGCTCGATCGCGGCATCCCGCCCAGCTTCGACGAGATCAACCGCTTCGGCAAGATGTGCAAAAACATACGCCGGGCCCTGGTGCGCAATGGCCGCATCCCCGCCTGACTCTTTCTCTTTGCTGGCTACCTTTATCCGGCTTCGTGCCTGAAACCTGCCCCCAGGCAGCAGGAAAGCACAACCGCTCGCCTCAGAAGCGCTGCATGAACCCGTTGGTGAACTTGGCCAGGTGTCCCCCTCCCCTTACTTGCCAATAGCGACCATTTGTCGGCCCTCATGCTTTCTCGATGCCGTGCAGGAAGATATCGACCACCGAGCCCACCGTCTGCGCTATCTCGGCATCGGTCAGCGGCGGACGCAGCCCCAGCACGACCTGATAATAGAAATTGTCCTTGAGCATGCCGATGAAGTGGGTGGCGGCCAGTTGGCAGTCGATCTCCCGCAGTTGCCCGCTGGCCTTTGCCTGCTCCAGCACCCGGGCGAGGGTCTCGATGGCCCGCTTGGGCCCCTCGTCGTAAAAGCTTTGGGCCCACTCGGGAAAACGGTGCGCCTCCATCAGAGTCGTGCGGTAGATACCTATCATGGTGGGGTGCATGTAGTTGCTCATCATCCTCTCCCCCAGGGCGTGCATGGTCTGCGCCAACCCCCGCCCCGCCAGCTCGGGTAGCGTCAAGGCCTCGGTCATGCTGACCGAGCACTCCGCCACCAGGGCACTGAACAACCCCTCCTTGTTGCCAAACTCGCTGTAGATGCTCCGTTTCGAGCCGCCGACCCGCTCTATGATGGCGTCGATGCTGGTCGCCGCATAACCGCGCTCGAAGAAGAGATCGGCCGCCGCTTGCAAGATGGCGGCACGGCGCTGTTCGGCGTTTGAAGAGGATGAGGATTCGGTCATGGTGTGCACTCCGGATGCTGTTCAAAAAGAAAGCCGTTGACGCGGTAATGACCGTTACCATACACTGCATCGCAATTGGTAACCACAATTACCACTTCAATCCCAGACAACAGGAGTCACACCATGAACCAACCCACTCTGGAGCTCGAGGTCTACTACGGCACCATGGCCCCCTGGTCCAACAGCACCATGCTCTTCTCCGGCGATAAGGCACTGCTGATCGACGCCCAGTTCACCAAGAGCGATGCCAAAGCCATGATTCGCCATCTCAAGGCCGTCGGCAAAACCCTGAGCACCATCATTCTGACCCACAGCCACCCTGACCACGTATGGGGCGGAGTCGAGCTGCTCAAGGCCTTCCCCGAGGCGCGTGCCTATGCCAGACCCGTCGCCATCCGCGAGATGGAGCTCGAGTTCCGCGCCCGTCTGCTGCGCTGGACCGGTATCTTCGATGCCGAGCTGCCTACCGAGCTCTACCCGGTCACCCCCCTCGAGGGGGAAGTGTTCGACTTCGACGGCCACCCCATTGAGCTCATCGACAGCCTCCCCTCCGAGACCCTGAACCTGATGACCTGCTACATCCCCGAGCTCAAGACCTAT
This sequence comes from Aeromonas sp. A35_P, assembly GCF_002259925.1. Lineage (NCBI taxonomy): Bacteria > Pseudomonadati > Pseudomonadota > Gammaproteobacteria > Aeromonadales > Aeromonadaceae > Aeromonas > Aeromonas sp. A35_P. Next base: position 17,766 of record NZ_NEVB01000255.1, read on the forward strand.
GTAGCCAGCGATCAGTGCTACAACCGCTGCCACTACTATGTCGGGCCCGGCCTCAACCGCCCCGACCTCTGGATAGCGTCAATCCAGGACATTCAGGCGCGCTACGAGATAGAGCGCGTGATCCCCGGTCACGGGGCGGTCGGCGGGCTCGAGATCTTTGACGAGGCGCTCGAATACCTGAGCTTCTACCAGCAGGTATCCAAGCCGCTGGTACCCCAGGCCGAGATCGTCAACGCCGTGCTGGAGAGATACCCGGACTGGAAACTCGAAGGGGTACTGCGGATGACCATAGGGCCGGCCGTGACCGCCAAGGCGCTGATCGACGATCCCGCCACCCGCGCCGGCTTTGGCAGCAAGAGCATAGTCCGGGGCCACTACCGGGCGGCCTGAGCCAACAGCGACATAAAATGACGTTATTTAACAAATCCATATCAGCGCTATTTGGTTGTAGAAATCCGAATATTTCTCTAAGGAAAGTGCGAACAAGTCCTTGATGTGAGATCATGAACCCCACTTGGCATCAGGGATGAGGTTCAGCATGAGTCACCAGCTCACCTTCGCGGACTGCGAGTTCAATGGCAAACGCCGTAAAACCCGTAAAGAGATATTCTTGGCTCGCATGGAGGCTGTGCTCCCATGGCCAAGGATGCTGGGGGTCATCGAACCCGTCTATCCCAAAGCTGGTAACGGGCGTCGTCCCTACCCACTCGATACCATGCTCCGCATTCACTGTATGCAGCAGTGGTACAACCTCAGCGACGGCGCCATGGAGGACGCACTCTACGAAATTGCCTCAATG
>NZ_NEVB01000256.1:0-18497 GCF_002259925.1 Aeromonas sp. A35_P
CTGTCCAAAGAAGAAGGTGGTCGTCACACCCCGTTCTTCAAAGGCTACCGTCCGCAGTTCTACTTCCGTACTACCGACGTGACCGGTACCATCGAACTGCCGGAAGGCGTAGAGATGGTAATGCCGGGCGACAACATCAAGATGGTTGTTACCCTGATTGCGCCGATCGCAATGGACGACGGCCTGCGTTTCGCCATCCGTGAAGGTGGCCGTACCGTAGGTGCTGGTGTTGTAGCTAAAGTTATCGCTTAATCTTTGGCTTACATAAATAAAGCAAAGCCCCTATAATAGGGGCTTTCTTATGCAGGGGCGTAGTTCGAATTGGTAGAACAGCGGTCTCCAAAACCGATGGTTGCGGGTTCGAGTCCTGCCGCCCCTGCCATATACCTCGTCTCGTACGGGGCTTTTGTGTCTTTGGTTACGTCAGATACAGGTGGGTTGTATGAGTGTTAGTTCTGAGAGCCAGGGCGGAAGCAAGGATACCCTGCTTTGGGGCCTGGTTTTCATTATCCTGGCGGCCGCTGTAGTGGGTAATTACCTGCTCAACGATGTTGTCGCTGCCGTCCGCGCCCTGGGTGTGGTCGTTGTCATTGCTGCTGCCGGTGCAGTAGCCCTGCAAACCACCAAGGGAAAGGCAACACTGGCATTTGCCCGTGAGTCTCGCCTGGAAGTACGCAAGGTCGTATGGCCGACCCGTCAGGAAGCCATTCAGACAACCCTGATTGTGCTGGCGGTGACTGCCGTGATGGGGCTGCTGCTGTTCGTTCTGGACGGTGCCCTGGTCTGGTTGGTCAACCTGATTACCGGTGTGTAAGGATAAGCCATGACTGAACAACGTGAACAGCGTATGAGATGGTATGTCGTGCAGGCGTTTTCCGGCTATGAAGGCCGTGTCGCCAAATCCCTGCGTGAACATATCAAGATGCATGGCATGGAAGACATGTTCGGTGAAGTGCTGGTCCCGACCGAAGAAGTGGTCGAGATGCGTGCTGGCCAGAAGCGCAAGAGTGAGCGCAAGTTTTTCCCGGGCTACGTCCTGGTTCAGATGATCATGGATGAAACCACATGGCACCTGGTACGCAACGTACCGCGCGTCATGGGCTTCATCGGTGGCACCTCTGATCGTCCTGCTCCTATCTCCGATAAGGAAGCGGATGCCATCCTCAATCGTCTGCAAGATGCCCACGACAAGCCGCGTCCGAAAACCCTGTTTGAACCGGGTGAGATGGTACGGGTTGCCGATGGTCCGTTCGCCGATTTCAACGGTACCGTTGAAGAGGTGGACTACGAAAAGAGCCGCGTGAAGGTCTCCGTTCTGATCTTCGGCCGTTCTACGCCGGTAGAGCTGGATTTTGGTCAGGTCGAAAAAGGCTGATTAAACTCTGTTCGTTAACGGTTGTCAGGGGCAGCGAATGTCATTATAATTCGCTGCCCCTTTATTAGTTGGGGAGCCGTTTGCAGGAGCATGTCTCCGAGGCGTTAGAACCCATTTCTGAGGTATTTTTGTAATGGCTAAGAAAGTCACAGCTTATATCAAGCTGCAAGTTAAGGCTGGCAGTGCTAACCCCAGCCCTCCCGTTGGTCCTGCTCTGGGTCAGCACGGTGTTAACATCATGGAATTCTGTAAAGCGTTCAACGCTCGTACAGAGAAGCTGGAAAAAGGTTCTCCGACTCCGGTCGTGATCACCGTTTACAGCGACCGTTCCTTCACCTTCGAAACCAAGACTCCGCCCGCTTCCTTCCTGCTGAAGAAAGCTGCTGGTATCCAGTCTGGTTCCGCCAAGCCGAACAAAGACAAGGTTGGTAAGGTGACTGTTGCCCAGCTGCAAGAAATCGCCAAGACCAAAGAGCCGGATATGACCGGTGCCGATCTGGATGCAAAAGTACGTTGCATCGCCGGCTCCGCTCGTTCCATGGGCCTGGTAGTGGAGGAGTAAGACAATGGCTAAACTGTCCAAGCGTATGCGCGTTATTCGCGAAAAAGTTGACGGTACCAAAGAGTACTCCATCAACGAAGCCATTGCCCTGCTGAAAGAACTGGCTACCGCCAAGTTCGTTGAAAGCGTTGACGTTGCTGTTAACCTGGGTATCGATGCTCGTAAATCTGACCAGAACGTACGTGGTGCTACTGTACTGCCGCACGGTACCGGTCGTGATGTACGCGTAGCCGTGTTCACCCAAGGTGCCAACGCCGAAGCTGCCAAAGCTGCCGGTGCTGAGCTGGTTGGCATGGATGACCTGGCCGATCTGGTCAAGAAAGGCGAGATGAACTTCGACGTCGTGATCGCATCTCCGGATGCCATGCGCGTTGTTGGTCAACTGGGTCAAATCCTGGGCCCGCGCGGCCTGATGCCGAACCCGAAAGTTGGTACTGTAACCCCGAACGTAGCCGAAGCCGTCAAGAACGCCAAGGCTGGTCAGGTTCGTTACCGTAACGACAAGAACGGTATCATTCACACTACCCTGGGCAAAGTTTCCTTCAACGAAGTTCAGTTGAAAGAGAACTTGGAAGCTCTGCTGGTTGCCTTGAAAAAGGCCAAGCCGTCCTCCGCCAAGGGTCAGTACATCAAGAAGGTAAGCATCTCCACCACTATGGGTGCCGGTGTTGCCGTAGACCAAGCTACTCTGGAAGCTCAGGCCTAATTGATGGATTTTACAAGGCGCAAAATTTAATCTATGATTTTGCGCCTTGATTGGTTGGGGGCTTCGACCTCCGTCCAAGACCGCAGGAGGCCGCTAGGCCTTAATACTTCCTGCGTAGACGGTGCCGGAAACCCAGCGAGAAAGATTCTTTCTCTTCTGGAATCCTGCTACCGCATCGTTCCCCTCTGTTGTAAAGGTAGGGGGGATGTGTCAGTACTGGGTCAATTGACCCGGATTCAATCCAGGAGTTAAGCCAATGGCATTGGGACTCGAAGACAAAAAGGCAATTGTTGCTGAAGTCAACGAAGCTGCCAAAGGCGCTCTTTCTGCAGTGATTGCCGATTCTCGCGGCGTGACTGTAGACAAGATGACCGTCCTGCGTAAAACCGCTCGTGAAGCTGGTGTGTACATGCGCGTTGTGCGTAACACCCTGCTGCGTCGCGCGGTAGAAGGTACCGAATACGAGTGCCTGAACGACGCATTTACCGGTCCTACCTTGATTGCTTTCTCTAACGAACACCCGGGCGCTGCCGCTCGTCTGTTCAAAGAGTTTGCCAAAGCGAACCAAAAGTTCGAAATCAAGGCTGGCGCTTTTAACGGTGAGTTTATCGCCGCAGCACAAATTGATCGTCTGGCCACGCTGCCGACTTACGAAGAAGCAATTGCGAAGCTGATGGCTACCATGAAGGAAGCCTCTGCTGGCAAGCTGGTTCGTACTATCGCTGCTGTTCGCGACCAGAAACAAGCTGCTGCTTGATTCTCGCCTATCTAGGCTGTTTGAGTTTATTCAACATCAGGAATTTTTGTCATGTCTATCACTAAAGACCAAATCATCGAAGCCGTTGCTTCCATGTCCGTAATGGAAGTTGTTGAGCTGATCGAAGCTATGGAAGAGAAGTTCGGTGTTTCTGCCGCTGCTGCCGTAATGGCCGGCCCGGCTGCTGCTGAAGCAGTAGAAGAGAAGACCGAGTTCGACGTAGTTCTGACTGCTGCTGGCGCCAACAAAGTTGCCGTTATCAAAGCCGTTCGTGGCGCTACCGGTCTGGGCCTGAAAGAAGCCAAAGATCTGGTAGAAGCTGCCCCGGCTAACCTGAAGGAAGGCGTGTCCAAGGACGACGCTGAAGCTCTGAAGAAAGAGCTGGAAGCTGCCGGTGCTTCTGTTGAGATCAAATAATCTGCATTTATGTAGATTAGCCTGATAAAACAGGCTAGGGCTGGTGAATTTTTGTTCACCAGCCTTTTTGCGCTGTAGACTGAGAGCATTTCACACCGTTTACGACTCTCGGTGCACCAGCAATCCGGACTGTTTTCTTTCGTCCGGGCCAACACAAAACGGTGTTGAGACAGAGCTGTCCCGTGGGACAGAGTGGGTCACTTATCAGCGAGCTGAGGAACCCTATGGTTTACTCTTATACCGAAAAAAAACGCATTCGTAAGGACTTCGGTAAGCGAGACCAGGTACTGGACACGCCTTATCTGTTGTCCATTCAGCTGGACTCCTTCAAGCAGTTCATCGAGGCTGACCCGGAAGGTGAATATGGCCTAGAGGCCGCTTTCCGTAGCGTTTTCCCGATCACCAGTTACTCCGGTAGTGCTGAGCTTCAGTATGTCAGCTATCGCCTGGGTGAGCCGGTATTTGACGTAAAAGAATGCCAGATCCGTGGAGTGACCTACTCCGCGCCGCTGCGTGTCAAGCTTCGTATGGTTCTGTACGACCGTGAAGCAGCTGCCGGCACCGTCAAAGACATCAAGGAACAAGAAGTATACATGGGCGAAATTCCGCTCATGACCGAAAACGGCACCTTTGTCATCAACGGTACCGAGCGGGTAATCGTCTCTCAGCTGCACCGCAGCCCGGGCGTCTTCTTCGACCACGATAAAGGCAAAACACATTCATCCGGTAAGGTGCTGTATAACGCTCGCGTTATTCCCTACCGTGGCTCCTGGCTGGACTTCGAGTTCGATGCGAAAGACAACCTGTTTGTCCGTATCGACCGTCGTCGTAAACTGCCGGCATCCATTATTCTGCGTGCCCTGGATTTCAGTTCCGAACAGATTCTGGCCACCTTCTTCGAGACCATCGGTTTCGAAGTCAAAGATGGCAAGCTGATGATGGATCTGGTGCCGGAGCGCCTGCGTGGTGAAACTGCGACCTTTGACATCGTGGCCAATGGCGCCGTGGTGGTTGAGACCGGTCGTCGAGTGACTGCGCGTCACATCCGTCAGTTGGAAAAAGATTCCGTTACCCAGATTGAGGTACCGGTTGAGTATGTTGTTGGCAAAGTTGCTGCCAAGGACTACGCACATCCGCAAACTGGCGAGATGGTAGTGACTGCCAACCAGGCGCTGAGCCTGGAAGCGGTAGCCAACCTCTCCCAAGCCGGCTTCAAGCACTTCGAGGTTCTGTTCACCAACGAACTGGATCACGGTGCCTACATGTCCGAGACCCTGCGTATCGACTCCAGCTCCAGCCGCCTGGAAGCCCTGGTCGAGATCTATCGCATGATGCGTCCGGGTGAGCCGCCGACTCGCGAAGCCGCAGAGCAGCTGTTCGAGAACCTGTTCTTCTCTTCCGAGCGTTACGATCTGTCTACCGTAGGTCGGATGAAGTTCAACCGCCGTCTGGCTCGTGAAGACGAGACCGGCGTGGGCACCCTGACCAAAGACGACATCGTCGATGTGATGAAGCGCCTGATCGACATCCGTAACGGTAACGACGAAGTGGACGATATCGACCACCTGGGCAACCGTCGTATCCGTTCTGTCGGTGAAATGGCCGAGAACCAGTTCCGCGTCGGTCTGGTGCGTGTCGAGCGTGCGGTCAAGGAGCGTCTCTCCCTGGGCGACCTGGACACCCTGATGCCGCAGGATCTGATCAACGCCAAGCCGATCTCCGCTGCAGTCAAAGAGTTCTTTGGTTCCAGCCAGCTGTCCCAGTTCATGGACCAGAACAACCCGCTGTCCGAAGTAACCCACAAGCGCCGTATCTCCGCGCTGGGCCCGGGCGGTTTGACTCGTGAGCGTGCCGGCTTTGAAGTTCGAGACGTACACCCGACCCACTACGGTCGTCTGTGCCCCATCGAGACTCCTGAAGGTCCGAACATCGGTCTGATCAACTCCTTGTCCGTGTACTCTCGTACCAACGAGTACGGTTTCCTCGAGACCCCGTACCGCAAGGTCATTGACGGTGTGATCACCGACGAAGTGGACTATCTGTCTGCTATTGAAGAAGGCAAGTACGTGATCGCACAGGCTAACGCCGCGACCACCGAAGATGGCCGTCTGAAAGATGAATTGATCCCGTGCCGTCACAAAGGTGAATCCACCTTTATGAACGCCGACCAGATCCAGTATATGGACGTGAGCCCGCAACAGATCGTCTCTGTGGCAGCGGCCCTGATCCCCTTCCTGGAACACGATGACGCGAACCGCGCATTGATGGGTTCAAACATGCAACGTCAGGCTGTACCGACTCTGCGCGCCGACAAGCCGCTGGTTGGTACCGGTATGGAACGCGCTGTGGCCGTTGACTCCGGTGTTACCGTAGTAGCCAAGCGTGGCGGCATGATCGACTACGTCGATGCCTCCCGTATCGTTATCAAGGTCAACGAAGATGAGCTGCTGCCTGGCGAAGCCGGCATCGACATCTACAGCCTGACCAAATACACCCGTTCCAACCAGAACACCTGTATCAACCAGCGTCCGTGCGTGATGTTGGGCGAGCCGGTCATGGCGGGCGACGTACTGGCTGACGGCCCGTCCACCGACCTGGGTGAATTGGCGCTGGGTCAGAACCTGCGCGTCGCATTCATGCCGTGGAACGGTTACAACTTCGAAGACTCGATCTTGGTGAACGAGCGTGTTGTTCAGGAAGATCGCCTGACCACCATTCATATCCAGGAACTGGCCTGTATCTCCCGTGACACCAAACTGGGTCCGGAAGAGATCACTGCTGACATCCCGAACGTGGGTGAAGCCGCTCTGTCCAAGCTGGACGAGTCCGGTATCGTCTACGTGGGTGCGGAAGTGAAGGGCGGCGACATTCTGGTCGGCAAGGTGACCCCGAAAGGTGAAACCCAGCTGACCCCGGAAGAGAAGCTGCTGCGCGCCATCTTCGGTGAGAAGGCGTCCGATGTGAAGGACTCTTCCCTGCGTGTGCCGAACGGTGTGTACGGTACCGTGGTTGACGTGCAGGTCTTTACCCGCGATGGCGTGGAAAAAGACAAGCGCGCCAAAGAAATCGAAGAGATGCAGCTGAAGGAAGCGAAGAAGGACTTGACCGAAGAGTTCAAGATCCTGGAAGACGGCATTTTCGGCCGCTCCCGCAACCTGCTGCTGGCCGCCGGTTACAGCGAAGACCGTCTGAACAAGCTCGATCGCTCCAAGTGGTTTGAACTGGCCATCGAAGATGAAGCCAAGCAAATCGAGCTGGAACAGATCGCTGAACAGCACGTTGAGCTGAAGGCCGAGTTCGACAAGAAATTCGAGAACAAGCGTCGCAAGATCATCCAGGGCGATGACCTGGCGCCGGGCGTACTGAAGATCGTCAAGGTCTATCTGGCCGTCAAGCGTCGCATCCAGCCGGGTGACAAGATGGCGGGTCGTCACGGGAACAAGGGTGTTATCTCCAAGATCTGTCCGGTCGAGGATATGCCCCATGACGAGTACGGCCGTCCGGTCGACATCGTACTGAACCCGTTGGGCGTACCGTCCCGTATGAACATCGGTCAGATCCTCGAAGTGCACCTGGGCCTCGCGGCCAAGGGTATCGGCGAGAAGATCGACCGCATGGTCAAGGAACAGCGCGAGCTGCACGAGATGCGTGACTTCCTGCAACAGGTCTATGACCTGGGCGAGAAAGACACCCAGCAAGTGAACGTGGCCGAGCTGTCCGACGACGACGTACGTACCCTGGTCGGTAACCTGCGCAAGGGTCTGCCGGTGGCAACTCCGGTATTTGATGGCGCCAAAGAGCGTGAAATCAAGGCCCTGCTGAAGCTGGCCGACCTGCCGGAATCCGGTCAGATCGCCCTGTTCGACGGTCGTACCGGCAACGCCTTCGAGCGTAAGGTCACCGTGGGTTACATGTACATGCTGAAGCTGAACCACCTGGTAGACGACAAGATGCACGCGCGTTCTACCGGCTCTTACAGCCTGGTTACCCAGCAGCCGCTGGGTGGTAAGGCACAGTTCGGTGGTCAGCGTTTCGGTGAGATGGAAGTGTGGGCCCTGGAGGCTTACGGTGCGGCATATACCCTGCAGGAGATGCTGACCGTCAAGTCTGACGATGTGAATGGCCGTACCAAGATGTACAAGAACATCGTGGATGGCGACCACCGTATGGAGCCGGGCATGCCCGAATCCTTCAACGTATTGCTGAAGGAAATCCGCTCTCTGGGTATCAACATCGAGCTGGACGAAGAGTAAGAGCTCGCTCTTATTGTTCGAGAATTGACGTGGGCGCCCCGAGAGGGGCGCCGAGGTTAGACTCCTGACAGGGGAAACACGTGAAAGACTTACTCAAGTTTTTGAAGGCTCAGACCAAGACCGAAGAGTTTGACAGTATCAAGATCGGTCTGGCCTCTCCTGACATGATCCGCTCCTGGTCATTCGGTGAGGTCAAAAAGCCTGAGACCATCAACTACCGGACTTTCAAGCCGGAGCGTGATGGTCTGTTCTGCGCCCGTATCTTCGGACCGGTGAAGGACTACGAGTGTCTGTGCGGCAAGTACAAGCGCCTGAAACACCGTGGTGTGATCTGTGAGAAGTGCGGCGTAGAAGTGACCCAGACCAAGGTCCGTCGTGAGCGTATGGGCCACATCGAGCTGGCCAGCCCGACTGCCCACATCTGGTTCCTGAAGTCCCTGCCGTCCCGTATCGGCCTGCTGCTGGACATGACCCTGCGTGACATCGAGCGTGTGCTGTATTTCGAATCCTATGTAGTGATCGAACCCGGCATGACCAACCTCGAGCGCAGCCAGATGCTGTCCGAAGAGAACTACCTGGACGCACTGGAAGAGTGGGGCGACGAATTCGACGCCAAGATGGGTGCCGAAGCAATCCTGGCATTGCTGCGCGCCATCGATCTGGAAGGCGAAGTGCGCACCATGCGCGAAGAGCTGGATCAGACCAACTCCGAGACCAAGCGCAAGAAGACCACCAAGCGTCTGAAGCTGATGGAAGCCTTCCTGCAGTCCGGCAACAAGCCGGAGTGGATGATCATGACAGTGCTGCCCGTGCTGCCGCCGGACCTGCGTCCGCTGGTACCGCTGGACGGCGGCCGTTTCGCGACCTCCGATCTGAACGATCTGTACCGTCGCGTGATCAACCGTAACAACCGTCTGAAGCGTCTGCTGGATCTGGCTGCACCGGACATCATCGTGCGCAACGAAAAGCGCATGTTGCAAGAGTCCGTGGATGCCCTGCTGGACAACGGCCGTCGTGGCCGTGCCATCACCGGCTCCAACAAGCGCCCGCTGAAATCCCTGGCCGACATGATCAAGGGTAAGCAAGGTCGTTTCCGTCAGAACCTGCTCGGTAAGCGTGTCGACTACTCCGGTCGTTCCGTTATCACCGTAGGTCCGACCCTGCGCCTGCATCAGTGCGGTCTGCCGAAGAAGATGGCGCTGGAACTGTTCAAGCCGTTCATCTATGGCAAGCTGGAAACCCGCGGCCTGGCGACCACCATCAAGGCCGCCAAGAAGATGGTTGAGCGCGAAGAAGCTGTCGTTTGGGACATCCTGGACGAAGTGATCCGCGAACACCCGGTCCTGTTGAACCGTGCACCGACTCTGCACCGTCTGGGTATCCAGGCGTTCGAGCCGACCCTGATCGAAGGCAAGGCCATCCAGCTGCACCCGCTCGTCTGTGCCGCCTATAACGCGGACTTCGACGGTGACCAGATGGCGGTCCACGTACCGCTGACCCTGGAAGCCCAGCTGGAAGCTCGCGCGCTGATGATGTCCACCAACAACATCCTGTCGCCTGCCTCCGGTGAGCCGATCATCGTTCCGTCTCAGGACGTGGTCTTGGGTCTGTACTACATGACCCGTGCCCGTATCGCCGCCAAGGGCGAAGGTATGGTGCTGTCCGGTCCGAAAGAGGCTGAGAAGGTCTATCGTGCCGGCCTGGCCGACCTGCATGCGCGCGTCAAGTGCCGCATCACCGAGTACGTGAAGAACGAAGCCGGTGAACTGGTTGCCAAGACCGAGATGAAGAACACCACCGTTGGTCGTGCGATCCTGAGCCTGATCCTGCCGAAAGGCATGGAATACGCCCTGATCGACGAGCCGAAGGTGCTGACTGCCGCCGAACAGGCTGATCTGGATGCCAACCCGCAGAACTGGATCAAGTGCGTCTCCAACAAGGCGCTGGGCAAGAAGCTTATCTCTCGTCTGCTGAACACCTGCTATCGCAAGCAGGGCCTGAAGGACACCGTCATCTTCGCTGACCAGCTGATGTATACCGGTTTCCACTACGCGGCCCTGTCCGGTGCGTCCGTTGGTATCGATGACATGGTCATCCCGGATGCCAAGAAGGACATCATCGCTTCTGCCGAAGCCGAAGTTGCCGAGATCCAGGATCAGTTCCTGTCCGGTCTGGTGACTGCGGGCGAACGTTACAACAAGGTTATCGATATCTGGGCCAGCGCCAACGAGCGTGTATCCAAGGCCATGATGGAGAACTTGTCCAAAGAGCGTAACGTCAACTCGCTGGGTGAAGAAGAAGAGCAGGCCTCGTTCAACAGCATCTTCATGATGGCCGACTCCGGTGCGCGGGGTTCCGCAGCCCAGATTCGTCAGCTGGCCGGTATGCGTGGCCTAATGGCCAAGCCGGATGGCTCCATCATCGAGACCCCGATCGTCGCGAACTTCCGCGAAGGTCTGAACGTACTGCAGTACTTCATCTCCACTCACGGTGCTCGTAAGGGTCTGGCGGATACCGCACTGAAGACTGCGAACTCCGGTTACCTGACTCGTCGTCTGGTAGACGTGGCACAGGACATGGTGATCACCGAGGATGATTGCGGCACTACCGAAGGTCTGTGGATGACTCCGCTGATCGAGGGTGGCGACGTGGTCGAGCCGCTGCGTGAGCGCGTGCTGGGCCGTGTGGTTGCCGATGACGTGATCAAGCCGGGTACCGAAGATGAAGTGCTGGTAGCACGCAACACCCTGCTCGACGAGCAGCAGTGTGACCTGCTGGAGCGCAACTCCGTCGACCGCGTGAAGGTACGTTCTGCCATCACCTGTGAGACCGACTTCGGTAACTGTGCTCACTGCTACGGCCGTGATCTGGCCCGTGGTCACCTGGTTAACAAGGGTGAGGCTGTCGGTGTTATCGCCGCCCAGTCCATCGGTGAACCGGGTACCCAGCTGACGATGCGTACCTTCCACATCGGTGGTGCCGCATCCCGTGCCGCTGCCGAGAGCAGCATCCAGGTCAAGAACACCGGTAGCATCAAGCTGCAGAACGCCAAGTTCGTTCACAACAGCGACGACAAACTGGTTATCACCTCTCGTTCTACCGAACTGACCATCATGGACGAGATGGGCCGTACCAAGGAAAGCCACAAGCTACCTTACGGTGCCGTGCTGGAAGTGAAGGATGGCCAGGCCGTGAGCGCCGGTGAAACCGTCGCCAACTGGGATCCGCACACTCACCCGATCATCACCGAAGTGGCGGGTCGCCTGCACTTCGAACACATGATCGACGGCGTGACCATTACTCGTCAGACCGACGAGCTGACCGGTCTCTCCTCCATCGTCGTGCTGGACGTCAACGAGCGTCCGAGCGCCGGTAAAGAGATGCGTCCGACCGTGAAACTGGTCGACCTGAACGGCAAGGACGTGATGATCCCGGGTACCGATGTAGCCGCCCAGTACTTCCTGCCGGGCAAGGCGATCGTGAACCTGGAAGATGGTGCCAACGTGGGCGTGGGTGACGCGGTAGCGCGTATCCCGCAAGAGTCCGGCGGTACCAAGGACATCACCGGTGGTCTGCCGCGCGTTGCGGATCTGTTTGAAGCACGTCAACCGAAAGAGCCGGCCATCCTGGCCGAGATCTCCGGTACCATCTCCTTCGGGAAAGAGACCAAGGGCAAACGCCGTCTGGTCATCACCCCGACCGATGGTGGCGACGTCTACGAGGAGATGATTCCGAAGTGGCGTAACCTGAACGTGTTCGAAGGTGAAAAAGTTGAGAAGGGTGAAGTGCTGGCGGACGGTCCTGAGTCTGCTCACGACATCCTGCGTCTGCGCGGTATCAGCCCGGTCGCCAACTACATCGCCAACGAAGTGCAGGACGTTTACCGTCTGCAAGGCGTTAAGATCAACGACAAGCACATCGAAGTCATCGTTCGTCAGATGCTGCGCAAGTGCGAGATCCTGACTGCTGGCGACACCGACCTGATCGAAGGCGAACAGGTTGAAGTGGCTCGCGTGAAGATTGCCAACCGTAAGCTGGTTGCCGAGGGCAAGACTCCGGCCACCTACCGTCACATCCTGATGGGTATTACCAAGGCATCTCTGAGCACCGAGTCCTTCATCTCCGCGGCGTCCTTCCAGGAAACCACCCGCGTGCTGACCGAAGCTGCCGTTGGCGGCAAGCGTGACGAACTGCGTGGCCTGAAAGAGAACGTGATCGTGGGTCGTCTGATCCCGGCTGGTACCGGCTTTGCCTACCACCACAGCCGGATCAACCAGCGTGCCGCAGCCGCTCGTGCCGTTGCCGCACCGCAGGTGACTGCCGATGAAGCTCAGCAAAACCTGGCGGATCTGCTCAACGCAGCCGGCAGCTTTGACGAAGAGTAATCTTCTGCTGCAGTGATTGAAAAAGGGCCCCTTCATGGGGCCCTTTTTATTGGCTGTTTTCTCGTCAAAGCCAGATGCCACGCGGGTATTCGGATGATCCAGAGCAAGGTTGCGGAGTAAAAAATCAAAAAAAGTTGACATTGAACCCACGCAACTGAAAACTCGGGAAAGTTGAATGGGTATTACAGGGGTAGAACATGACTGTCGGTATCGAGGAAGTGATGCTTCCCGAAGAGCAACTGATCGGTCGCACTTTTACAGACGAAGACAGGGAATTGTTGCGCTCATACGATGGGCTTATCGACGGCTTGGCTGAGCTGTTCGGCAAGCACTGTGAAGTGGTGCTCCACTCTCTGGAAAATCTGCACGAGTCCGTGATCAAGATTGCCAACGGGTTCAATACGGGACGTAATGAGGGGGCCCCCATTACCGATCTCGCGCTGCGTATGCTCAAGGACATAGAGAATACCGGCCAGGATTACACCCAGAGCTATTTTGCTCGCAGCCGCACCGGCGCCCTGATGAAGTCGAGCACCATCGCCATCAGAAACAGTGACAGACAGGTGATCGGCCTTATCTGCATCAACCTGCACATCAATGCGCCTTTTCACGAGTTTGTCGCCGAGTTCTTCCCGACGCCGCAACAAGTCGAGCGTCAGTCGCCGGAGACCTTTGCCAACAGTGTGGAAGAGCTGGTTGCCCAGACGGTGGACAACACCATCGACGAAATCAACCGCGATCCGACCGTTGCCAACAATGCCAAAAACAGGTTTATCGTGACCCAGTTGTTCGAGAAGGGCATATTTGATATCAAGGACTCGATCAACCTGGTCGCCGACAAACTGAATATTTCCAAACACACCGTTTATCTGTACATCCGACAGCGCAAGCAGGGTGAAGACGAAAACGAATAAGCGCCATAGAAGGGGATAGATAAGAATGGCTAAAGAAGTTATTGCAACCGACAAGGCTCCTGCCGCAATTGGTCCATATGTTCAGGCCACCAAACTGGGCGAGCTGGTCTTCACCTCAGGGCAGATCCCGCTCGATCCGGCCACCATGGAGATCGTGGCTGGCGGTATCGAGGCTCAGGCCGAGCAGGTGATGAAGAACCTGGTTGCAGTATTGAAGGCAGCGGGTGCCGACACCAGCAAGGTGCTGAAGACCACCTGTTTCCTCAGCGACATGAACAACTTTGTTGCCTTCAACCAGGTTTATGCCCGTTACTTCGGTGAATCGGCCCCGGCCCGCTCCTGCGTGGAAGTGGCGCGCCTGCCCAAGGACGTGCTGGTTGAAGTCGAAGCCATCGCTTACGTCTGATCCAAGGCGGTACGAAGAGCCCCTCCCAGGAGGGGCTTTTTCGTATTTGGCGTAGAATGGGCTGATACATGCGCAGGAGTCCGGATATGAGTCTCAATTTCGCCTTGCTGGTGACGGGGCCGGCCTATGGTACCCAGTCGGCCAGCACGGCCTATCGCTTTGCCCTGAGCGTCATCGAACAGGGTCATCGACTGTCTCACCTGTTTTTCTATCAGGATGGGGTCTGCAACGGCAACGGTCTGCATGCTCCCGCCTCCGATGAGAGCAACCTGGTCGCCCTGTGGCGCGAGCTCGCCATCCAGCAGGGGATCCGTATCGACGTGTGCGTGGCGGCGGCCATGCGTCGTGGTGTACTGGATGAGCAGGAAGCCAAGGGGATGGGCAGAGCGCAGTTCAATCTGGAAGCGCCCTTTTGCCTGAGCGGGTTGGGCCAGCTGGCGGAAGCCAGCCTGACCGCCGATCGCTTTGTCCAGTTCTAGGGGGGGAAGCATGCACAAGATAGCGTTCATTTGCCGGCGCGGGCCTCATGGTACTGCGGCTGGCCGGGAAGGTCTCGACGCCCTGCTGGCCACGTCTGCCATGACGGAGTCGCTGGCGCTGTTTCTCATCGAGGACGGCGTGCTGCAATTGCTCAAGGACCAGCAGCCGCAGACCATCTTGCAGCGTCACTATGCGCCGACCTTCAAGATGCTCGAGCTGTACGACATCGAAGAGGTCTATGTGTGTACCGACTCGTTGGCGGAACGGGGGCTGACCCCCGAGGAGCTGCTGATCCCGGTGATCGGTCTCTCCCGATCCGACATTCGTCGTCAGTGGGGCGACTGCAGCACCCACATCTGTTTTTGAGGTAGCCATGATACAGCTGATATTGACTTCTCCCTTCCAGAGTCGGGAGCTGGAGCAGGCACTGGCCTATCGCCAGCCTGACGATGTGTTGGTGCTGATGCAGGACGCCGTCGTCGCGGCAACGGCCCCGTTGTGGAGCGAGCGGCTGACAGGCGTTCCGCTCTACGTGATGCGGGAGGACCTGCAGGCGAGGGGGTTGCAGTCACGGATCGGGATGGATTTGGAGATGGCCGACCTGGTCGCGCTGATCGCCGAAAAAGGCTCACCGCAGACCTGGGGTGGCTAGAAACTGTTTTTATAAAATAATTTCAGTGACTTACCGTGCCTTTACACACATTCTGCCGTGCCGTTCCCGACACGGATTGTATAAATCTTGACTCCCTTGACAACAGGGCATAAAATTTCGCGTCCCCGTATCTGCGGGGAGGATTTTTCACATGTTTATGAAGTCATTATCAGGAGCCTTTTGATGGCAACTATTAACCAGTTGGTTCGCAAGCCACGCATCAAGCTCGTTGTGAAAAGCAACGTGCCGGCGCTGGAAGCGTGCCCTCAGAAGCGTGGCGTGTGCACTCGTGTATACACCACCACCCCGAAGAAGCCTAACTCTGCACTGCGTAAAGTGTGCCGTGTACGTCTGACCAACGGCTTCGAAGTCACCTCCTACATCGGCGGTGAAGGTCACAACCTGCAAGAGCACTCTGTTGTTCTGATCCGTGGCGGTCGTGTAAAAGACTTGCCAGGTGTTCGTTACCACACCGTTCGTGGTGCGTTGGACTGTGCCGGTGTTAAAGACCGTAAGCAGGCTCGCTCCAAGTACGGCGTGAAGCGTCCGAAAGCTTAATGGTTCTCCGTTAAGTAAGGCCAAACGTTAATTCGTTTCTAGTTAGATAACTTTCTAGTTTTGGGTAACCCCTGAAGTTACGGAGAATTTGAAATGCCAAGACGTCGTGTTGTTGGTCAGCGTAAAATCCTGCCGGATCCCAAGTTCGGATCAGAGCTGCTGGCTAAATTCGTCAACGTAGTAATGGTTGACGGTAAGAAATCTGTTTCCGAAGCCATCGTATATGGTGCGCTGGACATCATTGCCACCAAGACTGGCAAAGAGCACCTGGCCGTATTCGAAGAAGCCCTGGACAACATTCGTCCGGCCGTCGAGGTTAAATCTCGTCGTGTCGGTGGTGCAACCTATCAGGTACCGGTAGAAGTTCGTCCGGTTCGTCGCAATGCCCTGGCAATGCGCTGGTTGGTTGATGCCGCTCGTAAACGTGGTGAAAAATCAATGGCTCAGCGTTTGGCTGGCGAGCTGCTGGATGCCGCTGACAATAAGGGTTCGTCTGTCAAGAAACGTGAAGACGTTCACCGTATGGCTGAAGCGAACAAGGCCTTCGCTCACTTCCGCTGGTAATCCGCTTGCGCAGGGTCTTTTGGCTCTGCGCACCTTCAATTATCTGGGGACAAGTGCCCTAGTAAGAGGATGACAATGGCTCGTACAACCCCCATTGAGCGTTATCGTAATATCGGTATCTCCGCTCACATCGACGCCGGTAAGACTACTACTACCGAGCGCGTTCTGTTTTACACCGGTGTAAGTCACAAGATCGGTGAAGTTCACGATGGCGCTGCCACCATGGACTGGATGGAACAGGAACAAGAGCGTGGTATCACCATCACCTCCGCCGCGACCACCGCTTTCTGGTCCGGTATGGGTAAACAGTTCCAACCGCACCGTATCAACATCATCGATACCCCGGGCCACGTTGACTTTACTATCGAAGTAGAGCGCTCCATGCGTGTTCTGGATGGCGCCGTGATGGTGTACTGTGCCGTAGGTGGCGTACAGCCCCAGTCTGAAACCGTATGGCGTCAGGCTAACAAGTACAAGGTTCCCCGTATCGCGTTCGTCAACAAGATGGACCGTACCGGTGCCAACTTCCTGCGCTGCGTTGAGCACATCAAGACCCGTCTGAAAGGTAACCCGGTTCCGCTGCAACTGAATATCGGTTCAGAAGAGAACTTCAAGGGCGTTATCGACCTGGTCAAGATGAAAGCCATCAACTGGAGCGAAGCTGACCAGGGCGTTTCCTTCGATTACGAAGACGTGCCGGCCGAGCTGCTGGAACAAGCGCAAGAAATGCGCATGAACCTGGTTGAAGCCGCTGCTGAAGCGTCTGAAGACCTGATGGAAAAATACCTGGGTGGTGAAGAACTGACCGAGGAAGAGATCAAGAAAGCTCTTCGTCAGCGTGTTCTGAACAACGAAATCATCCTGGTTACCTGTGGCTCCGCGTTCAAGAACAAGGGCGTACAGGCCATGCTGGATGCCGTGATCGAGTATCTGCCGGCACCGACCGACGTTGCTGCGATCGACGGTCTGAAGCTGGATGGCGAGACCAAAGACGAGCGTCACGCTTCCGATGACGAGCCGTTCTCTGCTCTGGCGTTCAAGATTGCTACCGACCCGTTCGTGGGCAACCTGACCTTCTTCCGCGTTTACTCCGGTGTGGTTAACTCCGGTGACTCCGTGCTGAACTCCGTTAAAGAGAAGCGCGAGCGTTTTGGCCGTATCGTTCAGATGCACGCCAACAAGCGTGAAGAGATCAAAGAAGTTCGCGCAGGCGACATCGCTGCTGCCATCGGCCTGAAGGACGTCACCACCGGTGATACCCTGTGTGACGAGAACGCACCGATCATCCTAGAGCGTATGGAATTCCCGGAGCCGGTAATCTCCATCGCCGTTGAGCCGAAATCCAAGGCCGACCAGGAGAAGATGGGTCTGGCACTGGGCCGTCTGGCTCAGGAAGATCCGTCCTTCCGCGTATGGACCGACGAAGAGTCTGGCCAAACCATCATCGCCGGTATGGGTGAGCTGCACCTGGACATCATCGTTGACCGTATGCGTCGCGAGTTCAAGGTAGAAGCGAACGTAGGTAAGCCGCAGGTTGCCTACCGTGAAACCATTCGTAACACCGTCAAGGATATCGAAGGTAAGCACGCCAAGCAGTCCGGTGGTCGTGGTCAGTACGGTCACGTCGTTATCGACATGTACCCGCTGGAAGAAGGCAAAGCCTACGAGTTCGTCAACGACATCAAGGGTGGCGTGATTCCGGGCGAATTCATCCCGGGTGTTGACAAGGGTATCCGCGAGCAGCTGAAGTCCGGCCCGCTGGCAGGCTATCCGGTAATGGATCTGGGCGTGCGTCTGCACTTCGGTTCTTACCACGATGTCGACTCTTCCGAACTGGCGTTCAAGATCGCTGCTTCTCTGGCGTTCAAGGCTGGCTTCATGAAGGCCAACCCGGTACTGCTCGAGCCGATCATGAAGGTCGAAGTCGAGACTCCGGAAGACTACATGGGCGACGTTATCGGTGACCTGAACCGTCGTCGCGGCCTGATCGAAGGCATGGAAGATGGCCCGTCCGGCAAGATCGTACGTGCTCTGGTGCCGCTGGCCGAAATGTTCGGTTACGCCACCTCCCTGCGTTCTGCTACCCAGGGTCGTGCTTCCTACGCCATGGAATTCGCCAAGTATCACGATGCCCCGACTAACGTCGCCCAGGCCGTGATCGAAGAGCGCAAATCCAAGTAATTTAAGATTCCCCGCCTACGACGGTAGGCGGGTTTAACCTAGAAGGACTACGTCGTGTCTAAAGAAAAATTTGAGCGTAATAAACCGCACGTAAACGTCGGCACCATCGGCCACGTTGACCACGGTAAAACCACCCTGACCGCCGCCATCACCAACGTGCTGGCCAAGCACTTCGGTGGTAAAGCTTTCGCCTTCGACCAGATCGACAAGGCGCCGGAAGAGCGTGAGCGTGGTATCACCATCAACACCTCCCACGTAGAATACGACACCGCTACCCGTCACTACGC
>NZ_NEVB01000257.1:0-18433 GCF_002259925.1 Aeromonas sp. A35_P
TCGCTCTGGTTGGTCTCAAAGATGTTCTGGATCATGTCGCCATCAAACAACACCTTGTATTTCATCATGGTGTAGCTGGCAATGGCACCCGTGATAAACAGAAAGGCAAAGAAAGGCTTGATGAAATAACGTACAGAGAATGGCATGAAGACGAAATTCAATGCCGCAACCAGCACGATGGGAATAGAGATGGCAAACCCGACTTTAAAATGTTCAAGCTGCGTCAATATTTCATAAAAATGCAGCAATACTGGCCAGTTCAGCAAGAAGGCAAAGATGAAAGCCAGCAAAAACACAAATGGAACAATTCTTATTCTAAGAAAAGAAGGCATGTATATCTCCCTGTCACACTTCTTTACTACACTTTGAAATACCCGCTCGGAAGTCGACACGCCGATATTTGGCGCCGGATAATAACAGTGAGTTGAAAACACCAAATACGATATTTTCAGAGATGCTCAATAATGTGATGTATATCAACAATCATCAGCAAACCGACAGCCTAACCGGCAAAACTTAAGGAAGAATTAAGTCCTCAGTGTTATGTGATCGCTCAAAAAACCGGCACGCTGTCATATTGAATGACAACCCCCTCCTATCGGCACGTTGTTACCACCATTTTTCAGGTCCCTCTCCCGCTCTTAAGTTTCGCTTAAGACTGCTCGGCGACGCTGTCTCCTGACGAGTCCTCGTCATACGACAGATACGAGAGAGGGTTAACATGCACGACAACAGCAAGGCAGCGATCAGCAAGGTGCCAGAGATCACCCTGGCGTTCTGGGTCATCAAGATCCTGGCGACCACCCTGGGGGAGACAGGGGGGGACGCCGTTTCCATGTCGATGGAGCTCGGTTATCTGGTGAGCACAGGTATCTTTGCCGTGCTTTTCTTCGTCTCGGTCAGCGCGCAGATCGCAACGACCTCCTACAACCCCCTCCTTTACTGGACCACCATCATCGCCACCACCACGGTCGGCACCACCCTGGCGGATTTTGCCGATCGCTCGCTCGGACTGGGCTATGCCGGCGGATCCACCCTGCTGCTGGCCTTGCTGATGGGTTCCTTCCTGCTCTGGTATCGGCTGCAGGGCAGCATCTCCACCAGCAGCATCACCACGCCGCGCACCGAGCTGTTCTACTGGGTGACCATCATGTTCTCCCAGACCCTGGGCACCGCACTGGGCGACTGGACCGCTGACGAGGCCGGCTTTGGCTATGCGGGCAGCACCCTGCTGTTTGGCGGCATGCTGGTCGCCATCGTTGCCGCCTACTACCTGACCCGGGTATCGCGCACCCTACTGTTCTGGGCCGCCTTCATCCTGACCAGACCCCTTGGCGCCGTGGTGGGGGATTTTCTGGACAAGCCGCTCAGCAAGGGCGGGCTTGAACTGAGCCGTTACTCCGCCTCCTTTGCCCTGCTGGCCGCCATCGCCACCCTGGTGCTCATCTCGACCCTGCGCAACCGGCAACCGGTTCGGGCCGAACTCGACATCGAGCAATGATGCAGTGGCCGCAGGCAACCGTCTGTGGTCACGCTTGCAGACATGACCAGCCAGCCCGGCAGCCTTGTGGCGGCCGGGCTGGCTATGCTCTGGGTGAATCGATACGAGGCAGGAGCCCCCCATGACCACGACCAACCATCCCCCCGCTCCCCAACCCGCCGGCCGGATCCCGGGGGGCGTCTGGGTGCTGGGGTTTGTCAGCCTGCTGATGGACATCTCTTCTGAAATGATCCACAGCCTGCTGCCCCTCTTCATGGTGACCGTGCTTGGCAGCAGTGCCCTCACCATCGGCCTCATCGAAGGGATGGCGGAGGCCACCGCCCTGATGGTCAAGGTCTTCTCCGGCACCTTGAGCGACTATCTGGGGCGCCGCAAGGGGTTGGCGTTGCTGGGCTACGGACTGGGGGCGCTGACAAAGCCGCTGTTTGCCATCGCCACCGGCAGCGGGCTGATCCTGACCGCCCGCCTGCTGGACAGAGTTGGCAAGGGCATCCGTGGCGCCCCTCGCGATGCGCTGGTGGCCGACCTCACCCCGCCTAAGCTGCGCGGTGCCGCCTTCGGCCTGCGCCAGTCCCTCGACACGGTCGGCGCCCTGCTGGGGCCGCTGCTGGCGGTGGGGTTGATGCTGCTCTGGCACGATGACTTTCGCGCCATCTTCTGGCTGGCGGTGGTGCCTGGACTGGCCTCGGTCACCCTGCTCGCCATCGGTCTGCGTGAACCCAAAGCGGCTGGCCACCACGCCCGCAGCAATCCCTTGCGGCGCGACAATTTGCAGCGCCTTGGCCGCCCCTATCGCTGGGTGGTGCTCATCGGTGCCCTGTTTACCCTGGCCCGTTTCAGCGAAGCCTTTCTGGTTCTGCGTGCCCAGCAAAGCGGCGTGGCGCTCGCGCTGGTGCCGCTGGTCATGGTGGCGATGAACCTGGTTTATGCCCTCAGCGCCTATCCGTTCGGGCGCCTCTCGGATCAAATGAGTCACCGAACCCTGCTGGTCTGGGGGTTGCTGGTGCTGGTGGCCGCCGATCTGGTGCTGGCGGCCAGCACCCACTGGGGGGCTTTGCTACTGGGGGGCTTTGCTACTGGGGGTGATGTTGTGGGGCATTCATCTGGGATTGACCCAGGGGCTGCTGGCCGCCATGGTGGCCGCCAGTGCGCCCGCCGAACTGCGCGGCAGCGCGTTCGGCTTCTTCAATCTGGTCTGCGGCCTCGCCATGTTGCTGGCCAGCCTGCTGGCCGGGCTGCTGTGGGACACTCTTGGCGCCGCCTGCACCTTCTACGCCGGCGCCGCCTGCTGCCTGCTCACCCTGCTGGTGCTCGGCAGGTACAAGCAGCCCGCCCCCGGCAGCCAGCCATGAGCAGCGCATCCCGCTTGCAACAGACAGCAAAAAGCCCCGGCAACCAGGTTGCCGGGGCTTTTCTGAAAATGGCGGAGGAGGTGGGATTTGAACCCACGGATGGTCGCCCATCGCCGGTTTTCAAGACCGGTGCATTCAGCCGCTCTGCCACCCCTCCGAACGGCGTGCATACTACGTCAGCCCCTTGTTCATATGCAATACATATTTGATTTGGGATAGTAGGGGGCTACAGGCTGGGGTGGGGCTTGAAATCAGCGCTCGTCATCCCGACATTCAGTGCATACAATGCGTTAACGAGGCGGCGTTGCCGCCTCACCCCGGAAATCAAGAGGACACCCAAGATGGATACCCGTTCTATCTATACCGGCACCCAGAGTGCCGCGCGCGATACCAACAAGGTACTGCGCAACACCTACATGCTGCTCTCCCTCACTCTTGGCTTCTCTGCCGTGGTGGCCGGGGTTGCCACCGTGATGAACATGCCGCCCCTGCACTGGGCCATCTTCCTCATCGGCGTCTACGGTCTGATGTTCCTGACCGAGAAGAATCGCGACAACGGCATGGGGCTGGTGTTCACCTTCGCCCTGACCGGTCTGCTGGGCTATAGCCTGGGCCCCATCATCAACATGTACATGAACAATGGCGGTGGCGAGATCGTGATGACCGCGCTCGGCGGCACCGCGCTCACCTTCTTCGGTCTGTCGGCCTATGCCCTGACCACCAAGCGTGACCTCTCCTTCATCGGCGGCATGCTGTTCGTCGGTTTCTGGGTGCTGCTGGTGGCCATGATCGCCAACATCTTCCTGCAGATGAGCGCCCTGAGCCTGGCCCTGTCCGCCATGTTCATGCTGTTCTCCTCCGGCGCCATCCTGCTGACTACCCAGCAGATCGTGCGCGGCGGCGAGACCAACTACATCTCTGCCACCGTCACCCTGTATGTCTCCATCTACAACATCTTCCTGAGTCTGCTGAGCCTGCTTGGCGGCAACCGCAACTAATCAAACACCCCGCTTCGGCGGGGTTTTTATTGGCGCCTGTTTCTGTCAGGATAAGTTGCAAATCAAGGATATGAAGCGAAGTGGCCCTGATCCAAATCAGGGCCGTTTCGTTGTTGACCGGTTATGCTCTCGCTTTCGTTTCGCTCAAGGGTTGCGCTCTCCCATGCCCACGGATTTCTCTGGCCTGCTGCGCCGGCTGCTGACTGACAGTCATATCTATTTCGCCCTCAAGGTGTTGCTGGCCATCATGGGGCTGCTTGCCTTCACCCTGGTGACCGGTGACATCCAGCTCACCGTGCTGCTCTCCCTCGGGGTGGTGGCTGGCGCCATCGCCGAGACCGACGACAGTCTGTGGGGCCGGGTCAAGAACCTCGCCATGACCCTGCTCTGCTTCCTGTTCGCCTCCCTCTGCGTGCAGTACCTCTTCCCCACCCCCTGGCTGTTTGCCATCGGGCTCGCGGGCTCCACCTTCATCTTCGTGATGGTGGGAGCGCTCGGTCAGCGTTACGCCACCATCAGCTTTGGCTCCCTGCTCATCGCCATATACACCATGCTGGGGGCCGCCAAGGCGCCGGATCTCTTCTATCAGCCGTTGGCGCTGGGTGCCGGGGCACTCTGGTATGGCCTGGTGTCGCTGATCTGGCTCTGGCTGCTGCCCTACAAGACCCTGCACGAGCAGCTGGCCCAGAGTTACTTTGCCCTCTCCCGCTATCTGCTGGAAAAATCCCGCTTCTTTCCGGCCGACGAGCACGGCGCCCAGGCCATTCGCCACAACCTGGCCCAGCTCAACATCAACCTGGTCAATGCCCTGACGCTCACCAAGTCGGCCCTTAACGCCCGTCTCAGCACCCGTCATCGGGCCTCTCCCGAGCTGGCCAGCCTGCTGCGCCTCTACCTGCTGGCGCTGGAGATCCACGAGCGGGCCACCTCCAGCCACTACCCCTACAGCAAGCTGGAAGCCGAGCTCAAGCAGGGCATCGTGCTGGATGGCTTCCAGGAGGTGTTCCTGCAGCTCTCAGAGGCGTGCCAGCGGCTCGGCTACGCCATCCTGGTGCACAAGCCCTATGCCCACAACAAGCGCATCCACTGGACGCTGGAGGCCCTCGGCGATCAGCTGGAGTTCACTCACCTCAAGCAGCACTATCCGAAAACCCTGCTGACGCCGATGAAGTTTCTGCGCCGCAACCTGGCCAGCATCAACCAGCTGCTGCAAAGCGCCGAGGAGCTGCAAAACCCCGAGCAGGCCCCGCAGAGCCTGCCGCCCCTGGCCAGGCCCGCCCGCCTGCCGCTGCTGACCCAGCTCAAGCAGCATCTCACCCCCAACTCCATGGTGTTTCGCCATGCCCTACGGCTGTCGCTCGGGTTGGTGGTGGGCTACGGTATCCTGCAGGCCTTCCAGCTGGACAAGGGCTACTGGATCCTGCTGACCGTGCTATTCGTCTGCCAACCCAGCTACAGCGCCACCCGCCGCCGGCTGGTGCAGCGGATGCTCGGCACCTTCGCCGGCCTGCTGGTGGGGATCCCGGTGCTCTGGCTCTTCCCCGAGCTGCACGTGCAGCTGGTGGTGATGGGGCTGGCCGCCTTCCTGTTTTTCACCCAGGTGCGCAGCAACTACAGCGCCGCGGTCTGCTTCATCACCCTTTACGTGTTGATGGCGTTCAACCTGCTGGACGGCATCGGCTTCGCCATTCTGGGGCCGCGCATGCTCGATACCCTGCTCGGCTGCCTGCTCTCCTACGCCCTGGTGGCCTGGCTCTGGCCGGACTGGCAGTACAAACGGCTGCCGACCCTGATCGCCAATTCGCTGTCGGCCAACGCCCGTTACCTCTCGGCAGTGCTCGCCAGCCTGCAGCAGCAGCGGGATGAGTCACTCGACTACCGGGTGGCGCGCAAGAGCGCCCATCTAGCGGACAGCGAGCTGGCCATGGCCTGGCAGAGCATGCTGGTGGAGCCGCAAAAGCGCCGCCGTTTCCTCGACCTCTGCTTTACCCTCACCTGGCGCAACCATGCCCTGCTCTCCTACATCTCGGCGCTGGGCGCCCATCGCGACAAGCTGGAGGCCATCGGCGAGCTGGACGAGATCAGCCGCCACCTGAGCCACACCCTGGAGCGGGCTGCCGGCCATCTGGCGGGAGAGATGCCGGAGCAGATCGAGGGGCAGTGCCCTGTCATCACCCCGGACAGCAGCGAGGAGCAACTGATGCTGACCCAGCAGCTCAACCTCATCAGCCAGCTGGCGGACGAATTGCTCGCCCTGGCCAACGAGAGCCGGTTGCTCACCCGGGAACAAGGCGCTACCATGCCCGCCCAATCCTGACAGGCCACAAGGAGCCCACCATGTCCGAGCACCACCAGCTGGAATTCAACGGCCAACTCATCGAAACCGATGCCAAGGGTTATCTGCTCAACTGCAACGACTGGAGCGAGGCGCTGGCACTGGTACTGGCCGAGCAGGAAGGCATAGTGCTGGAGGAGCCGCACTGGGAAGTGGTGCGCTTCGTGCGCGCCTTCTATCTGGAGTTCAACACCTCCCCCGCCATTCGCGCCCTGGTCAAGGCAATGGAGAAGCAGTACGGCCCCGAGAAGGGCAACAGCCGCTACCTCTACAAGCTGTTCCCGGAAGGCCCGGCCAAGCAGGCCACCAAGATTGGCGGCCTGCCCAAACCGGTGAAATGCATCTAAAAAAATACCGCGCCCATCCAGAATGAAGCGCGGTATTTTTTTATCTTGTGGTCCCTCTTAAGGGTTGTAAGCCACCACGGAACCACTTAGGCCGGTCATCTGGCCGATGCGGCTCTGCATGCCCTGCAGCTTGGTCTTGGAGATATCCGGTCCGATGAAGACCCTGTTGAGCTGACCCTGCACCGGCGTGCGCGGCGAGGTGTGCGCCGAGTAACCCGCCGCCCGCAGCTTGCCCACCAGCGCGTTGACGCTGTCGACATTCTTGAAGGCGCCGAGCTGCAGGATCCAGCTGCCCTGGGCCGGTGCAGTAGCTGCAGGCGCCGGGGCTACGGTCGTGGTCGCTTGCCCCATCTTGCTGGCGATGAGATCGTCCATCGACCTGATCTGGCCCGCCTGCGGCTTGCTCTCCACCAGTTTTTGCACCTCTACCGGCTTGGGCGGCACCACCTTGGGCTTGGGTTGCTCCACCGGTTTCTTGGCGATCACTTCGGGCTTGGGTTGGGGCTTGACCGCAGGCGGTGTAACGGGCTGGGTCACCGGCTTGGCGGCCGGCTGCTGCACCTGCGGCTGGCCCTGCTTGGCCCCCAGGGTGACCGGCTCGGGCACCTCTTCCACCTGCCACTGCTCGGCAGCCGACGCCTGCTGCTGGCTGGCCAGATGCTCCGCCGGCAGTGTGCTGGCGGCCGATACCTGCAAGGCGGGCTTGGCGGGTTCCAGCTCGGGGCGCAGCGGGATCTTGGCAAACGCCTCTTCCTTCTGCTCCAGCTTGTGGCCGTCCATCAGATCCGGCAGAAAAATGACTACCAGGGCCACCAGGATGACGGTCCCCACCAGACGGTTTTGAAACTTAGAGGCCAAGTTGAATCCTACCTTTACGTAACTCAATATGCGATCTGGCTCCCCGCCAAAGGGCCGGGGAGCCGGGGTGTGGCCTAGACGGCGACACCCGCCAGAATGTCGGCGACAGTGTAAAACGAACCAAACACAATGACCATATCATCAGGACTCGATGCGGCCAACGCGGCAGCATAGGCCTGCCCCACGTCGTCAAAGGGGGTCGCCGGCCCCCGCTCGCTGCCAAGGGCCGCCGCCAACTGGGCCGCGCTCGCCGCCCGCGGGCCGCTCAGGCTCGCCAGATACCACTCGCCGATGAGGCCATCTAGCTCGGCAAGCGAACCCGCCATGTCCTTGTCCTTGAGCATGCCGACCACGGCGCTGCGCACGCCGGTGCAAGGCAGCTTGCGCAGCTGGGCAGCCAGATAGGCCGCCGAATGGGGGTTGTGGGCCACATCGACGATGACCAGCGGCGCGCTTTGCAACTGTTGCATCCGGCCAGCCAGCCTGGCGTTGGCCAACCCGTCACGGATGGCGGACTCCGGCAACGGCAGACCGAGGGACTCCAGCGCCGCCAGCACGGTGACCGCGTTCATCAGCGGCAGGGCCGGCTTGGGCAGTCCCAGCCAGTGGTGCAGGCCGTGGTAGTCCCAACTGTCGTCGTGCTCATCCCCGTGGAAGTCACGGCCGACCTGGCGCAAGGAGGCACCGAGGCGCGCCGCCTCGCTGGCGATGGTGACGGGCGGGTTGGGCTCACCGCTGATGGCGGGGTTGCCGGCGCGATATACGCCCGCCTTCTCCACCGCCACCGCCTCGCGGGTATCCCCCAGCCAATCGCAGTGATCGAGCGCAATGGAGGTGATCATGGCCACATCGGACTCCACCACATTGGTGGCATCGAGCCGGCCACCCAGCCCCACTTCCAGCAGCAGCACATCCGGCGCAGCGCGGCGAAACAGCCACAAACCGGCCAGGGTGGCGAATTCGAAGAAGGTGAGAGCAATCTCGCCGCGGGCCGCTTCCACCTCGGCAAAGGCGGTGCAGTGATCGCGGTCGGCCAGCTCGGCCCCGTTGATCCGCACCCGTTCGGTGAAGCGCAGCAGATGGGGAGAGGAGTAGACGCCGACCTTGTAACCGGCAGCCATCAGAATGCTGGCCGCCATGGCGCAGCTGGAGCCCTTGCCGTTGGTGCCCGCCACCGTGATCACCTTGAACGGCAGTTGGGTAAGACCCATGCGGCGGGCGACGGCACCGACCCGATCCAGTCCCATGTCGATGTTGACCGGGTGGATCTGCTCCAAATAAGAAAGCCAGTCGACCAGCGACCGGCTTTGGGATTGTTGCATGTTGGAACTCATCTTCACTCTTCGATGACGTGAGTATTCAGCATTTTGGCGAGCAGGCTGGCCAGACGGTTGCGCATGTCGCGGCGGTCGATGATGAGATCGATGGCGCCCTTCTCCAGCAGGAACTCGGAGCGCTGGAAGCCTTCCGGCAGCTTTTCGCGCACGGTCTGCTCGATGACGCGGGGACCGGCAAAGCCGATCAGCGCCTTGGGCTCACCCACGTTGATGTCACCCAGCATGGCCAGACTGGCGGAGACGCCACCCATGGTAGGGTCGGTCAGCACCGAGATGTAGGGCAGGCCGGCTTTGGAGAGTCGGTCCAGCGCCGCACTGGTCTTGGCCATCTGCATCAGGGAGAACAGCGCCTCCTGCATGCGGGCACCACCCGAGGTGGAGAAACAGACCAGACCGCGCCCTTCCTTGATGCTCTCCTCGACGGCGCGCACGAAGCGGGCGCCCACCACGGAGGACATGGAGCCACCGATGAAGGAGAACTCGAACGAACAGGCGACGACCGGCACCCCCTTGAGGGTCCCCTTCATCACCACCAGCGCATCTTTCTCGCCCGTATCCTTCTGGGCGGCTGACAAACGATCCTTGTAGCGCTTGGAATCCTTGAATTTCAGTACATCCTGCGGCTCCAGCTCGGCACCGACTTCGGTGCGGCCCTGCTCGTCGAGAAAGCTCTCGAGGCGGGCACGGGCGCTGATGCGCATATGATGATCACACTTGGGGCACACTTCGAGATTGCGCTCCAACTCTGCCCGGTAGAGCACCTGTTCACAAGCACTGCACTTGGTCCACACCCCTTCCGGAATGTTGTGGCGACGCGGGGCAGTGATCTTGCTCTTGGGAAGGATCTTCTCAAGCCAGCTCATGGAATTCCTTAATGCTTTTGTGCCTGACAAAACGCATCGAGCCTAGATTGTTCAATGACTTAATAGCTCGATGGCAATAAATGACGGATCATTAAACCACAAATTTTCGGGCCCAGTTACTAAAAACTGGTCGTACCCGGTGCCGAGTCCGGCAGCCACAACGGACCGAGCGGCACCCGCGGCAAGCCCAGTTCCAGCGGGTAATCCACGTCCACCAGATAGAGTCCCCCCGCCTTGGCGGTGGGGCCCGCCAGGTTGCGATCCCGGGCCGCCAGCACCTCGGCCACCCACTCCACCGGTTTGAGCCCCTGCCCCACCAGCAACAGGGAACCAGTGATGTTGCGCACCATGTGGTGTAGGAAGGCATTGGCCCGGATATCCAGCACGATATAGGGGCCCTCGCGGCTGACGCACAGGTGGGTCACATTGCGCCACGGGGTCTTGGACTGGCAGCCGACGGCCCGAAACGAGCTGAAGTCCTGCTCACCCAGCAGGCACTGGCCTGCCTGGTGCATCAGCGTCGCGTCGATCGCTTCATGGTAGTGGCTGACGCCGCTGCCGAGGATGGCCGGCCGGTAGTTGTGGTTGTAGATGACATAGCGGTAGCGACGGGCGGTGGCGCTGAAGCGGGCGTGGAACCCCTCGTCCACCTGCTTGACCCAGCGCACCGCGATGTCGGGCGGCAGGTTGGAGTTGAGCCCCAGGGTCCAGGCCCCTTCTGCACGGTTCGCATCGGTATCGAAGTGGATGACCTGGCCGGTGGCGTGGACGCCGGCATCGGTGCGTCCTGCACACTGGATGGAGACGGGGTGATTGGCGATCCGGCTGAGGGCCTTCTCCAGCTCCTCCTGTACGCTGATCACTTCGCGCTGACGCTGCCAGCCGAAATACCGGCTGCCGTCGTATTCAATACCTAGGGCAATTCGCATGGATAAACTTGTCTTCTGATGAAAGGATGCGGTGAAAGAAACGGGGCGGATTATACCCATCTCGCCTCAAAAATCCCAAATCGCAGCACCCAGGCCAGACCTGGCGCCAAAAATAGAAGGGGCAGCCCGTCGGCTGCCCCTGCTGTCATCATGGTGCTGTGGCTACCTAGCCAAGGCGTTTGAGCAGCTTCTCGGCCTCGGCCCGCTGATGCTCGGTGCCCTGCTCCGCCGCCTCCTGCAGCAGCTCGCGGGCGCTCTCCTTGTCGTCGATCTCGAGGTAGGCGCGCGCCAGATCCAGCTTGGCCCCCACTCCGCCATCGTCGGCATCCACGTCAAATCCGGTGGACTCCGGCAGCACCTCGGGGAAACCATCCAGCCCCACATCCAGCGAAAAGCCCTGATAGGGTTCCTGCTCCGTGGTGGTGGCATCGGCCTCGGCCAGCAGCTTGTCGATCTCGACATAACCGCTCTCCTGGGCCTGCTCGCGTGGCTTGACCTCGCCCTGATGGGGCTCCACTTCGGCGAAGGCATCCTCAAAATCGGAGAGGGCCATTTCGTTGGGATCCCAATCCGCTTCGGCCTCTTTTTTGCCTTTGACCGGCTCGGGCTCCAGCCCCAGCTCAGCCAGCATCTCGTCGGCGCCGGCAGCGGCAGCCTGGTCGGCCCCCGGCTCGGCAAAGGCGGTCTCGAAGTCGCTCAGGTCGAAGGAGGCGAGATCCTCATCGCTCACCGCCGCTTCGGCGTCCGGCTGGCCGTCATCGGCGCCATCCAGCGTCAGGTCGGCCTCCAGATCCGCATCCAGCTCGGCGAACAGGGCAGCCTGCAGCTCCTCTTCGCTCATGACCTCGTTGTCGGCCTTTGGCTTGGGATTGAACTCGCTGGCAAGATCGAGATCCGGCTCGGTATCGAGGGTGATGGGATCGTCATGGGCCAGATCCAGATCGGGCACCAGATCCGGGTCACGAACGGCCGCCTTGGCAGCCGGAGCCGGCTCGGCATCGAAGCTGGCCAGGTCCATCTCGCCATCGTCGCTGAACACCAGATCGGCCGGCGCGGCAGGCTCTTCCACCGCCATGTAGCCATCGGGCGTGTTGAGATCCGGTGTAGGCCGTACCGGCTCCTCGTCGGCGATGCCGACCGTCATCAGCTCGTCAAACTCGCTGCTCTCCTGATCCATCACCATGGCGGTGGATTCGGACAGGCTCTTCTCCTGCTCTTCCAGCTCACGGCGAGCCCGGGCCCGCAGCCACAGGGTCACCAGCGCCAGCACCAGCAGCACCGGCAACAGAATGATCATGGCGAGGTTGAGCGGCGAGGAGAGCAGGTCCATCAGCCAGTTCTGCTTGGGCTCGGGAGCCGGCGCCGCCGGCGGAACCGGCTTGGCCTTGAGCTCGGCAATCTCTTTTTGCAGGGCGGTCTGATCCTGCAGCTGGGCCTTGAGGGTCTCCACCTCTTCGGTCAGCGACTGCAGTCGCAGCTTGAGCCTGTGGTTCATCTCGGTGACCTGACCGAGCTGGGCATTGGCATCTTCCAGCGCCAGCGCCATCTCGGTGGAGGGCTTGCCGACCGGCTTGTCGAGGTCGGCCGGCAGCGGGGCCGGTGCACTTGCGGTGGCGGCACTGGTTGCCGCAGCCTGGCTCGCGACCGGCTCGGGGGCCTTGGCGACCTCCTTGACCTCGGTGGCCAGCTGGGGTGCCTCCACCTTGGGTGCCGGAGCCGGAATGGGTGCCGCCTTGGCGGGCGCTACCTTGGCAACCTCGGGCTTGGCCGGCTCGGCTGCCTTGGTGGGGGTCGCCTTGGGCTGGGCCGGCTTGGTGGCCACCGGTTTGGCCGGCTGGGTATGTTTGCTCGCCAGATATTTCGGGCTCAGCCCTTTCCAGCTGGCGTTGTCACTGCGGAATTTGGCGCGGGCCTCGGCATCTGTGATGACGCTGGCCTCGGCGGCGGTGGGCAGCAGGATGCGCGAGCCCACCAGAATGTGGTTGATGTTGCCGTCGGCGAAACTGCGGGGGTTTTTCTCGTAGATCGCCACCATGGTCTGGTAGACGCTGACACTGTTGGAGGGACGGTACTTGCTCGCCAGGCTCCAGAGGGTGTCGGTGGGACGAATGGGACCATAACTGCCGGCATTGCTCGCGACCTGCCGCACGATGGGCTGGGCCGTCGCTCGGCTGGACTGGGGCGTGGCACTGGGAGTGGCGACGGGTTGTGCCAGCGGCTGAGAATTGACGGCGGGCGGAGCCGGTTCGTCCGGGCCTTTGAGCTCAACAAAAAAGGGCTCCCGCGTCGAGTCTTCGGCCTGGGCCATGCCCAGCAGACCCAATGCGAGTAGCGTTGCCAATGTTATGCGGGAATGTCCCATATTCGTTCCTTCGTATGACGGCCCTATCACATTGAAAAATCTGGATAGTTACCCCAAAACAGTCGGTTCAATATAAATCAGGCTCAGGTTGCAAGCCAGCAGTCCGACACATTTAGCACCCAACTTGCCCCTGAGTGTAGGAAAAAACTTAATCAGTTGATATCGCGAAACATTCCAGAAGTCGCACTGTGCGCCCCCGGTCACATCTGTCTCGCGCTCGGCGGTGCCATCTCTGGCGGGCATCCCTCCCCGCCAGACCCATGGACTGCCGATCAGAGGTAATCACGCACCAGCAGTTCGGCAATCTGTACGCTGTTGGTCGCGGCGCCCTTACGAACGTTATCGGCCACGATCCACATATTTATACCGCAGGGGTGAGAAATATCCTGGCGAACCCGGCCCACCTGTACCTCGTCCTTGCCGGTTGCATCGCGCACCGGGGTCGGATAGTCATGCTCGTCGTCAAACAGGGTGACGCCCGGCGCATTGCGCAGCAGCTCCTTCACCTGCTCGGCGTCAAGCGGCTGGTGCAGCTCGACGTGAACCGCCTCGGCATGGCCGTAGAACACCGGCACCCGCACGCAGGTGGGGTTCACGGCGATGCTGGCATCCCCCAGGATCTTCTGGGTCTCCCACACCATCTTCATCTCTTCCCGGGTGTAGCCGTTGTCGGTGAAGCTGTCGATCTGCGGGATCAGGTTGAAGGCGATCTGCTGCGGGTAGAGGCTGGGCTCCACCGGACGACCGTTGAGCAGGTGGGCGGTCTGGCCGGCCAGCTCGCTCACCCCCTCCTTGCCTGAGCCGGAGACGGACTGATAGGTCGCCACGTTGATGCGGGAGATACCCACTTCATCGTGCAGCGGTTTGAGCGCCACCAGCATCTGGATGGTAGAACAGTTGGGGTTGGCGATGATGTTGCGGTTGCGAAAATCGGCCAGGGCATCCGGGTTCACTTCCGGAATGACCAGCGGGATATCTTCGTCGTAACGGAAGCAGGAGGTGTTGTCGATGACGATGCAGCCGTGCTCGGCGGCAATCGGCGCCCACTTGGCAGAGACCTCGGCCCCGGCGGAGAAGAGGGCGATCTGCACCAGGCTCCAGTCAAACTCCTCCACGTCCAGGATCTCGACATTCTTGCCGGCAAAACGCACCGTGTCGCCGGCGCTGCGGCTGGAGGCCAGCGGATAGAGGGTGGCCACCGGGAAGGCACGCTCTTCCAGGATCTCGATCATCGCCTCGCCCACGGCGCCGCTGGCGCCCAATACCGCTACGTTGAATTGCTGACTCACTGCTGTTCTCTCCTATGATGGTGCCGGTGACGCGCGCTGGCATCACCGCTGGCAGGCGGACCTGCCTGATAGCGGGTCTGGCGTCGGGCCAGACCGGGTATGGGCGGGACAAGGCCCCCCCCCCTTCAAGTATGTAGAGCGCTCAGCCGGGCTGGCAGACAAACCCGAGCCGGGCCAGGGTATCGCTCGCAAACGGCCCCTTCAGCTGCAGGGCCGAGAGCTCGCGCCGCTCAGGATAATCTTTGCGCTGCTCGTCGAAGCTGCCCGCCACACCGAGCCGATTGCGAAAACGGGCGTCATCACGGCGCACGTCATAAATAAGGTGGACCAGTTGCTTGATCAATGCCTGATCCGCCGGCTGGCCCGGCGTCACCTCGCGCACCTCGGGGATGGGCAGCAGACTCTGCAGATCCTGGCGCGGCGTGCGCCCCAGCTGGCGGCAGAGCGCCTCATAGAGCATCCAGGTGCCGCGCGCCTTGCCTTCCAGGCTGTAACCCGCAATGTGCGGGGTCGCCAGCTCGGTATGGGGCACCAGGGCCTGCAGCGGCTCCGGCTCCCCTTCCCACACATCCATCACCAGCCGCAGCGGCGCCTGGCTCTGCTGGCGCGCCAGCAAGGCCTGGTTGTCCCACACCTCACCGCGGGAAGCGTTGATGAGGATCTGCCTGGCCGGGCGGGCGGCAATCTGCGCTGCATCCAGCAGATGGAAGGTGGCATCCGGCCCTTGACGGGTAATGGGAACGTGGAAGCTGACGATGTCGGCCTCAAGGGCCTGCTGGTAATCGACAAACTGCGCCGCCTCGTTGGCCTCGGCGGCGCGGGCCCGGGGCGGATCGCAGCGCAGCACCCGCATGCCGAGGGCCTCGGCCTTGCCTGCCACGCACTCGCCGGTATTGCCGGCGCCGATGACCGCGAGGCTCATCTCGCTCAAGTTGAGCTCATGGCGCTCGGCCAGCACCAGCAGGGCGGAGAGTACATAGTCGCCGACCGAATATTTGTTGCAGCCGGGGGCACTGAAGAAGGGAATGCCTCGCTCGGTCAACAGCGCCTTGTCCACGTGATCGGTGCCTATGGTGGCGGTGCCGACGAAGCTCAGTCGCGGGCAGCTGGCCAAGAGGGCTGCGTCCACCCGGGTGACGGAGCGCACCAGCAGCACGTCGGCCTCTTGCAGATCCGCCGCCTGCATCTGCCTGCCGGGCAGCGGGATGACCTCGCCAAACTCGGCAAACAACTCACGGGCGTGGGGCATATTTTCATCAACGACGATCTTCATCGGGCTCTCTCACTTCGCTAGCGGCCACAAGCGCGCCATTCTAGCCCAAACAGACCGAAGTTTCAGATGCTTATTCACCCATACGCGGCCGTCGCCGCGACTTTCTGCCGGGGTGGGTGCGCTGTTGCCTCATCTGCGCCCGATGAAGCGCCCTGCCCGGGCAATATCTGCTGACCGCCCCCGTCATCAGCAGGCCTTGGTCAACAATCAAACCATCACCACACTCATTTGTAACCCCGTGTTACAGGGAGCGGGGCACGACTTGACCGACCGGGTTGGGCTGGCACAATGACGCCTCTTTTTTTTCTGCCCAGGAATGGGCACCTTGCCGAGCCTCGTTATGCCGACTCACGCCTCTTCTCTGCCGCGCCGCCAGGTACTTTGTTTCAGTGCCGCCCTGATCCTGCCACTGCTCCTGCTGGCCTGCCTGCCCTGGCAACCGTTCATGAGCCAGGCCCTGCACTCAAACTGGCTCTGGTGGCCCTACGCCCTCACCCGCATGGTGGATGTGCCCGGCATCGGCGTCAGCATCCTGGCCCTGCTGCTGCTGACCCGACACAAGCTGACGCTGAGCCTGCCGGCGCTGCTGGCCCTCGGCGCCGCCCTGTTTGCCGTGCTGGCCGGCGACTGGCTCATCAAGAGCCTGATCAAGCATCTGACCGAGGAGCCCCGCCCCTACCTGCTCTGGCTTGAGAGCCAGAACCTGATCCCTGCCATCCAGCAGTTCTACGCCGGCAAGGTAGAGGTGCGCAGCGAACAGGTCCATGCCGCCAGCCAGCTGCTGGCGCTGCCCGAGTGGCTCGCCAACCACTGGCAGGCGGAGGTGAACTACGCCTTCCCCTCCGGCCACAGCATCGCCGCTATGAGCCTGGCCCAGTTCTTCGGCCTGATCTGGCTGGCGCGCGCCCCCGCCGGCGCCTGGTTGCTGCCGCTGTGGGCCATAGGTGTCGGCCTGTCGCGCATGCTGATCGGCATGCACTGGCCACTGGATGTACTGGCGAGCGCCCTGCTCGGCAGCCTCACCGCGCTGTTCGCGGTGCGCTGGTGGCTGCGCCGTTACTGATATCCGCACGATACAAGAAACGGGCACCTGCGGGTGCCCGTTGTTGTTCTCTGCTCTCTGCCGTGGTGGCTCAGTTGCTGGCGCTCGCGCCCTGCCACCCCTGCGGGTACTTGTAGCCGACGAAGCGCTTGGCGGCATAGGCCTTGAAGGCGGCCGAGTTGTAGGCCTCTGCCACATCTTTGGCGAAGGGCTTGTCCGCATCGGCACTTTTTACCACCACCCAGTTGATGAAGTCGTAGCTGCGCTCAAGGAACAAC
Organism: Aeromonas sp. A35_P; assembly: GCF_002259925.1. Lineage (NCBI taxonomy): Bacteria > Pseudomonadati > Pseudomonadota > Gammaproteobacteria > Aeromonadales > Aeromonadaceae > Aeromonas > Aeromonas sp. A35_P. The sequence continues at coordinate 16,765 of NZ_NEVB01000257.1, forward strand.
CCGGAACTGAAAGGAATGCCGCTTGAGGCGGCAAAGTTGCCGTTGATGACCGAGAAGTCTACGTCTTCGCGCGAGCGGGGCAGCTGGGCCGCCTCCAGCAGCACCAGCTTGAGGTTGTGCGGGTTTTGCACCACGTCGAACTCGCTCGCCTTGAGCGGGTTGATCCCCTCCTTGAGGGTCAGCCAGCCCAGATCCTGCAGCATCAGCAGCGCCCGCGCCTGATTGGTGGGGTCGTTCGGTATGGCCACCGTGCTCCCCTCCTGCACCGCCTTCAGATCTCCCAGCTTGCCGGCATAGAGCCCCATGGGGCCGGTCGGCACCTGGGTGATGGGGGCGAGCGACAGCCCCCGATCCTTGGCAAAGCTCTCCAGATAGGGCTTGTGCTGGAAGCAGTTCACATCGAGCGAGCCGTCGGCCAGCGCGATATTGGGGGTCACATAGTCGGTGAACTCCACCAGTTTGACCTGGTAGCCCTTGGCTTCGAGCTGGGGCTTGATGGAGTCGGTCACCATGTCGGCAAAATCCCCCACAGTAGTGCCGATGACGATCGCCTGTTTGGCCGGATCGGCAGCCAGCGCCGCCAATGGCAGAGTACCGGCCAGCAGGGCCAGGGCGGAAAGGGCAAAGAAGGAACGACGCTGCATAAAAACTCCCTGTAAAGATCTCAACGGCTGGCGCGATGGCTAAGTCATGTTTGAATCACAGCAACCATCCAGCCATCCAAACGGCTAATTGAGTACACCATAACAGAGCCGTTTCTCTTCGCCAAGCAACAAAACCGGGCAAGCTTATTTATAAAAAATCACGGCCTTTGATATAAGGGCTCAATGCGGCTGAACACCATCGGCTACCCATTTCATTCCCTAGCAAGGAGCCCATCATGCTGACCACCACGAACACCGGCCTGCTGGTCGTCGATATTCAGGGCAAACTGGCCCGTCTGGTCGAGGGGAGCGACGCCCTCATCGCCAACACCGCCAGACTGGTAGCGGGGGCCAGACTGCTGGGCCTGCCGGTTGTCTGGCTGGAGCAAAACCCGGACAAGCTCGGGGCCACCGTGCCCGAGCTGCAGTTGATGCAGGCAGGCGATCTGGTGCTGGCCAAGCACAGCTTCGGCGCGCTGGGGGAACCGGTACTGGCCGATGCCCTCGCCCGCCAGGGCGTCAGCCACTGGCTGGTGTGCGGCATCGAGGCCCATATCTGCGTCTACCAGACGGTGTTGGGATTGCTGGAGGCGGGCAGCCAGGTGTCGCTGGTGGTGGATGCGGTGTCATCGCGCAGCACCGCCAACCGGGAGCTCGCCATCCACAAGCTGGCGGCGCACGGGGCCGAACTCACCTCGGTGGAGATGTGCCTCTACGAGCTGCTGGGCGATTGTCGCCATCCGGCGTTTCGATCCATTCTGGCGTTGATCAAATAGCCCTCCTGCCAGCCATCCGGCGTTTCGTACCATATTGCTGCCGCTGATCAAATAGCCTCTCCTATCGGCCAGTTCCTCCAGACCACACGGCGCCATTGGCACCGGGTGGCTTGCCTGCAGTGCCCCCTGTTTTCATCTCAGCGGCGCTCCCGCCAGCGCGAAGATTCCCCCCATCCTGCGCAGCTCCGCCCGGCTCTCTCACACCGGCAACGGCCCGTCAGAAGTTAACAAATGGTTACTAATTGATTG
>NZ_NEVB01000258.1:0-18136 GCF_002259925.1 Aeromonas sp. A35_P
GATTCACTGTCATTCCCGCGCTTTGCCAGCGGATATTCCTGTTCATCCCCGATAAAACCAGCGGATCACACCATGCAATCAGGCGGCCATGGGGCCGCCTGATTGTCGTCAACGATGAGATATTCACCCGCTCAGTGAGCCAGAATGCTGCCCCAGGCGAGATCCGGATCCCCCATCACGATGAAGTCCGGGTTCTCCAGCGACTCCGTCTCGTTGTAGCGCAGCGGCTGCAGCGCCAGGCTGAGGATGCGACCACCGGCCGCCTCGACGATGCACTGGGCGGCGGCGGTGTCCCACTCGCCGGTGGGGCCGAGCCGCACGTAGCAGTCGGCCGCCCCTTCCGCCACCAGACAGGACTTGAGCGAGCTGGAGCCGAGCGGGATCAGCTCGTAGTTGATGTCCGGGTTGAGGCGGCGGGTCAGGTTCTCCAGCTTCTGACGGCGGCTGATGGCCACCACCAGCGAATCGGGCTGATCGTGTTCGTGGTGCATGGCGCTGATGGGGTGCACCTCGCCGTTCGCCTCCTTGAAGGCGCCATGGCCGCGCACCGCCCAGTAGAGCACGTCCGACTCGGGGGCATAGATGACGCCGAGCACCGGCACATTGTCCTGCACCAGGGCGATCAGGGTGGCGAAGTCACCGCTGCCGGCGATGAACTCGCCGGTGCCGTCGAGGGGATCCACCAGCCAGTACTGGCGCCAGTTGGCGCGCTGGCTGAAGGGGATGTCGGCCGCCTCTTCGGTCAGCACGGGCACGTGGGGAGTGAGCGCCGACAGCGCCTGTTTGAGGTAGGCATCGGCAGCAAGATCGGCACTGGTGACCGGGGTCGCATCCTCCTTCAGCTGACGCTCGAACTGACCGCCGTGATAAATTTCGTGAAGGATCCTGCCCGCTTCGCGCGCGATCTCCTTGACCCCCGGCACCCAGGCCAACAACTCCTGCATCTTGTCATCCTCTGTATTCAAACTGCCCCTGCGGGCTACTCTGCCTGCTCCGCCAGCCAGCGTTGGGCCAGCAGCAGCGCACTGATGCTGCGCGACTCGGTGAAGTCGGGGCGCGCCAGCAATTCGTCGATCCGGTTCAGCGGCCAGGGGATCACCTCGAGGGGCTCGGGCTCGTCCCCCACCCGCTGCTCGGGGAAGAGATCCCGCGCCAGCAAGATGTCCATCCGGCTGGAGAAGTAGCCCGGTGCCAGCGACACCTGCTTGAGCAGGGTCAGGCTGTTGGCCCCGAAGCCCGCCTCCTCCATCAGCTCCCGGTTGCCCGCCTCGAAGGCATCTTCACCCGGGTCGATCAGCCCCTTGGGAAAACCCAGCTCGTAGGAGTGGGTGCCCGCCGCGTACTCGCGCACCAGCAGCAGGGTGTGGGCATCGAACAAGGGCACCACCATGACGGCGCCCCGGTTGCCACCACGCATCCGCTCGTAGACCCGCTCCTCGCCGTTGGAGAACTTGAGGTGGAGCGATTCCACCTTGAACAGCCGGCTCTCGGCCACGATCTCGGCCTTGAGGATCTCCGGCTTGCTCTTGTCGTGCGCCATGGTGTCGACGCTGAGGTGGACGGGTTTGCGTTGGTGGTGATCACTCATCGGGGCTGGCTGCTCGTTAAAAAATCGTGTTTCAAGAGTAAACGACTCCCCTCTCGAACACCACGGGGCAAGGGTGGGAAAGCGGCGGGAAAAATCCGTTATAATGCCCGCCCGTTTCTACCCGACCACCGAGGCCCCATGCCGACCCCACTGCCCTGGCACCAGATAGACACTGTCCTGCTCGATATGGATGGCACCCTGATCGATCTCCATTTTGACAACCACCTTTGGCAGCAGCTGGTCCCCGAGCGTTATGCCGAGCGACTCGGCTTGCCGCTGGCCGAGGCCAGAGTGCAGATCGAGGCGCACTACCAGGCCGTCGGCGGCACCCTCGACTGGTACTGCGTGGATTACTGGAGCCAGACCCTGGGGCTCGACATCCGTGCCTTCAAGCAGGAGATCCTGGAGAAGATCCAGTGGCGCCCCAACGTCATCCCCTTCCTGGCCGCGCTCAAGGCCGCCGGCAAGCAGCTGGTGCTCTTCACCAATGCCCACCCCGCCAGCCTGTCGGTGAAGGATGCGCACCTCGGCCTCGCCGAGCACCTCGATCTGATGGTGAGCACCCACGAGCTGGGCTGGTCGAAGGAGAGCCAGCACTGCTGGCAGGCGCTGGCCGAGCGGCTGGCGTTCGACCCGGCCCGCACCCTGTTCGTGGATGACAGCGAGCGGATCCTGCGCGCCGCCGCCGATTACGGCATCGGCTACCAGCTCGCCATCCAGAACCCGGACAGCCGGCAGCCCGAGCAGCGCATCACTGCCTTCCCGGCGATCCGCGACTACGCCGAGTTGCTGCCGCTGGCCGTGTAAGCCGAAATGCATGGGAACAGAACTCTCCGAACTGACGGATAAACAAAAGGGCTGCCCAGGCAGCCCTTGTCGATCCCGGGTAGCTCACCCCTGCCACGTCACCAGCCGGTACTGCTTCTTGCCCCGGCGCAGCAGCAGGTAACGGCCGAACAGCCGATCATTGGCACTCAGTTGCTCATCTTGCTTGAGCACACCATTGAGGCTGATGGCCCCTGCCGCCAGCAGCTCGCGGGCGATGCGCCTGGAGTTGGCCAGACCGCTCTCCACCAGCAGGGTCACCAGATCGGTTTCCCCCTCGATTCGGCAGCTCGGCAGGCCATCCTGGGCCAGCTGGGCCAGATCGCTCTCACCAAGACGGGCCACCTCGCCGCTGAACAGCAGCTCGCTGATGCGCCGCGCCGCCGCCAGCGCCCCCTTGCCGTGCACCAGCTCGGTCAGCTCGTCCGCCAGCACCTGCTGCGCCAGTTTGCGCCCTTGCCGTTTCGCATCCTCCGTCTCCAGCGCTTCAATCTCGGCCAGCGCCATAAAGCTGTAGTAACGCAGGAAACGGTAAACATCCTCGTCCGCGGTACCGAGCCAGAACTGGTAGAAGGCGTAGGGCGAGGTGAGCGCCGGATCGAGCCAGATTGCGCCCCCCTCGGTCTTGCCGAACTTGGTGCCGTCCGCCTTGGTGATGAGCGGTAGCGTCATGCCATAGACCTGGGCCTGATGCAGGCGGCGGGTGAGATCCATGCCGCTGGTGATGTTGCCCCACTGGTCGTTGCCACCGATCTGCAGGGTGCAGCCGAGCCGCTGGTTGAGCACCGCGAAGTCTTGGGATTGCAGCAGGGCGTAGGAGAACTCGGTAAACGAGATGCCCTGATCCGGGCGGGCCAGCCGCTGGCGCACCGACTCGCGGGCCAGCATGGCGTTGACCGAGAAGTGCTTGCCGATGTCGCGCAGAAAATCGAGGGCCGACATCTGCCCCATCCAGTCGGCGTTGTTGACCAGCAGCGGGGCGGTGAGCCCGTTGCTCGCCGGAAGCAGCGCTTTTATCTGGGCCGACAGGCTGGCCACCCAGCCCTGCACCGTCTCGGCGCTGTTGAGGCTGCGCTCACTTGCCTTGAAGCTGGGATCGCCGATTAGACCGGTGGCACCGCCCACCAGCGCCACCGGGGTGTGGCCCGCCAGCTGGAAGCGCCGCAGCATCAAGAGCGGCACCAGATGGCCGATGTGCAGGCTGCCGGCAGTGGGATCGAACCCGCAGTAGACGGTGCGCGGGGTGGCGAGGTGAGAGGCGAGAGCCGCCGGGTCGGAATTCTGGGCCACCAGGCCGCGTCGGGTCAGCTCATCGAGCAGGTGGGGGTTGATCATGGGTACTCCAACAGCAGAGGGAAAAGGCCACATCCTCGCCGCTCTGGCGCGCGCCGAATATGTCCCCTAGGGGACAGTTTTGCCACTCTCGTGCTAGCATCCGGCCATAGTGTGACCATCGCACGACCATCACACGACCATTGTGGGGAGCCTGCCCGCCATCTGGAACTTATCGCCATGACCCAATGCCCATGAGCCAGCCCCATGCCACAGATGCCCTGACCCGCAGCATGACCGAGGTGGTCGATGCCCTGCACGGCAGCGGCTTCCCGGCAGCACTGGTGCACCTGATCCAGCAGCAGGTGGCGTTCGACTGCGCCCTGCTGCTCGGGGTGGGGCAACGGCCCGTCTACCTCTATGACAACCTGCACCACCAGCGGGCCCTGCTGTTCGACCACTACCTCACCAGTCACTTCAGCCAGGATCCCTTTATGCAGGCGCTGGAACAGGGGCTGGGGGCCGGAGTCTGGACCCTGGCGCAGGTGTCGCGGGGGCGGCTCGACCCTGAATATCGCCACCACTTCTATCAGGCCACCGGCTGGCAGGAGGAGGTGGGGCTGATCCTGCCGGTGCGCGACGGCCTCACCCTGATGCTGTTTCTGGGACGCCTCGACAAGCGCAGCCCCCTCAACCGTGACGAGCTGGCCCGGCTGGAAGCGCTGTTTCCGCTGGTGCATTCGCTGTGCCGCCAGCACTGGCGGGAGGGGGCCGCCCTGCTGGCCCAGAGCCCAATGCTACCGGGTGGCGCCGATCTCAAGGCGACGGTGGAGCAGGCCATCGCCAGCGTGGGGGGCGCAAGCCTCACCCGCCGCGAGCGCCAGGTGGCGGGATTGCTGCTGCAGGGGCTGGATACCGAGGCCATTGCCGGTGCGCTCGGCATCGGCAGCGGCACGGTGAAGAATCATCGCAAGCACCTCTATGCCAAGCTGCACCTGCGCTCGCGGGCCGAGCTGTTCCGCTTCTTTCTCAATCATCTCATCACGGCGCCGGCCGCCGCGGCCCCATAACGACACCACCCCGCCGGAGCGGGGTGGTGTTGATGCTTGCCAGCTCAGACGGCAACGCCGTCAGATACGGCCCTGATAGCGCAGCGGGAAGCGCCCCTGCCCATCGGGCTGGCCGAGGAAGGGGAGCCCCTGCCTCATCTGCTCCGGCAGCTCGGGCCCGGGTTTCAACGTGCCCTGGAACAGGTACTGGCGATTGGCCTGCAGCTCCAGCTTGCCCTGCACCTGTACCGCCTCCGAGCCCTGCTTGAGCTCGGCTACCAGCCGGGAGTCGATGCAGGTCAGCTTGATCTCGGGATCCCCCAGCACCAGCTTGCCGGCCGGGGTATCGGCATCGGCCCCGTACCAGTAGAGGTTGCCGTAGAGGTTGTCGCACCAGGGGTTGCCCTGGGCAAACTGATCCAGCTTGAGCTGCAGCTGGCCGGCCACCGTCACCGGCACGGGCAGTTGCATCGGCACCCGCGCCAGCAGCCAGGGAGCCGGCACATTGAGGGTGATGTCGCGGCCGAAGGCGGCGCCGCTCCAGCCAACCACCCCCTGCCCGTTGAGGCCGCTGCGCTCGCCAAAGCGCAGGGAGACTTCAGGGGCAAAGCGCAGCAGCGACCAGCCGTTGAGCTCCCAGCGCAGCTGGGTCAGCGACTCGCTGGCGTATTGCAGGCGGGCGACCTGGCCGCTCCAGAGGGTGCCGCTCACCCCTTCCAACTGCACCAGGGGCGGCAGCGGCAGGTAGCGCACCACCAGAGAGGCCGGCAGCTTGGCCAACAGGAAAACCAGATAGGCCGCCAGAAACAGCACGGCAATCAGCACTCTTTGCTTCATAGAAAACGACTCGACTGCAAACGCCCGATCAGGCGCGGGGCCCGGCTCAGGACGCGTTGTTTCATTGGGGACGGCTCAGTTGCAAGCGGCGTACCTTGACCAGACCGGGCGCCAGATTCTCGCTGGCCAGCTCGATCACCTGCACCTGCACGCCATGGCGATCCGCCAGGGTCGCCAGCCAGATCAGCAGATCATCGAACGCCACAGTGTCGATCCATACCTGCAGCTCCTGGCCCTGGGGCTGCAGCCGGGCAATCTTGATCTTCTGGTTGAAGGCGGTGCGGTTGACCACCCCTTCCAGGGTGCCAGTGGTATCGAGCTGGCGGCCCTGGCCACCCTGCAGCGCCAGCACCTCTTCACCCTTCTCTTTCAGCCAGGCGAGAGTCTGCTGCTGGCTCAATACCTGCCGCTCGCGCTCGTCGATGCGGTTGCCGATGGGCTGCCAGATGGCCCAGTAGCAGAAGCCGATCAACAGTACGCTGCCACCCACCGCCACCAGCCGCTGCTCGCGGGCGCTGATGCTCCGCCACCAGCCTTGTAGTTTGTCCATCATGATGATTTACCCTTCAGCACCAGTGCCCCTTCGACCTTGCCTTCGGTGCTGCGCACCTCTCCCTGTTGCACCTCGAAGCGCTTGCCAGCCAGCTCGCGAAAACGCTCGATCTCGGCAAAACCGGGGGCCGTCACCTGCAGCCTGAGCTCGCCGCGAGCCGCGTCAAAGCGCAGCACCTCGGGCTTGAGGCCGGGCACTTCGGCGAAGGTGGGGGCCAGCTCGGTCAGCACCATCAGCACCCCGTCCTGGGGCGTCTGTCCCAGTTGCTGGAGGTGCTGGGTCATCTGGCTGCGCACGTTGACGATGCGGCTCTCCCCCGGGAAGATCCGGGTGTAGACCTGCCGGATCTCCGCCTTGAGCGCCTTGTCCTGCTCCGCCAGCTGGTAGAGCTGCACGCCGCGCTGGGCTAACGCCACCACCAGCAGCGCCCCGGCCACCATTACCACCTTGCGCCACTGTTGCCAGTAGCGGGAGTATTCGGTCTGCGGCCGGTAGGGGCCTTGCAGTAGGTTGGCCTGACTGGCGAGCGCGCCCCGGGCCAGCAGCAGCATGGGCAGCTCGGGATCGGCCGCCTGCCAGCTGGCCGCCGCAATGGCCGGCGGCGGGGTATGGCTGTGAATGGTCACCGGCGCCGGCTCCGCCGCCAGCAGCATGGCCAGCAGCGGCTCGTCGGCGACGATGCCCTGACAAGGCCCTTGGCGAACCAGCCACTCCTTGCCCAGCTGCAGCGCCGACCAGCCCTCGCTCGCCTGCGGCAGCGCCAGCACGTCCGGCAGCAGTTGCCGGCTCTTGAGACCGGCCTGCTCCAGCCAGCCGAGCCAGGTCTGCATCTTCTCCTTGTCGACCGCCATCAGGTCCACCTCGTAACCCTGATGACCCAGCACCACCAGGTGCAGCTCATCCACGTCGGAGGCGATTTGCTCCTCCAGCAGATAGGGAAGCGCGGCCGCACTCTGGCGGCTGTATTTGCCCGGCAGGCTCACCCGCCGGAAGATAAGATCGCTGCCGGGTACCAGCACCACCGCCGGGCGACCACCGGCCCGCTCCTGCAGCTCGCCAAGGGCATGGGCCGAGGCCAGGGTACCGGAGGCGATCACCTCCTCCTCCCCGCCCGACCACACCAGCCACTCGACCGGCTGCTGCGCATTGGTCCCCAGACGGATGACCAGACTCTCGCTCACTAATGTCTCTCCTGCCATGCTCGCTCGCATCCCTCGGGATGGGCGGGCGCGCAGCCATGGGCTGCAGTCCAATCGGGGGATGGCGCGGGCCGGCCAACGACCGTCACCCGCCTCCCTTGTTATTCGGCGCCGCCGTTCAGACGGCGCAGCATCACCAGCTTGTTGTCCTTGCCGCGCACGAAGACGCTCTCCAGCCTGGCCCGGGTGTCACCCACCTCGGCAAGCAGCCTGGCTTCGAAATAGCTGCTCTTGACGTCCAGCGCCGCATCCAGCCCCTGGATGTTGCCCACCTGCACCGGCATCTGGTCCGTCATCTCCTTCTTGTTCTTCCACCCCTTCTGGGGACGGCTGGTCAGTACCCGCTTGGCATCGTCCAGCCCCACCTTGTCCAGATAGAGCGCCACCAGCAGGGCCGACTGTTCCGGCCGGATGGTGTTGACGTTCACCACCAGCTTGTCGTTGGGCAGGGCGCACACATAAGGCGCCAGCCGGGCATAAAGTTTGGCGCTCACCCCGCGCACCGCCCGCAGCTCGTCGGTGCCGAGCATCCACTGGTTGGCGGTCAGATAAGGGGGGGTAAGCCCTTCGTAATAGGCATCCTCGGCGCCGTAGCTCGACACCAGCACGGTATCCTTGTCGGTCCAGTCGCGGATGGCATCGGTCAACTGCACCGCCTCGTAATCTTCCACCTCGAGCTGCTTGAGCAGCGCCTTGAACACCTTGACCGGATAGGGCTGCTTTTCCAGATCGTCGCCGCTGATCCCGTCCTTCAACGGCACGCTCAGGCTGTTGAGGTTGAAGCAGGATTGCAGGTCCCGCACCCGGCCGGTGAGCTTGCCGTCATCCACCGGGAAGACCGCGTCCTGGCGCGCCCAGTTCTGCCCCAGGCTGACCACGTTGGGGTCGTCCTTGAAATCCTGGGCCAGCACCTTGCTCACCAGCGCCTCCGCCGACATGGCATACCACCAGGCCTGCTTGCCGGCGGTGAGGTTGGCGGTGCGGCGCAGCTCCAGCTGCAGGCGGCCGCTCATGTTGCTGGCGATGATCACCATCACCGACAGGATGAGCAGCACCACCAGCAGAGCCATGCCCCCCTGGCGACGCGGTGTGGTGCGGGATCGGCCCCGGCCGCGCTTAATTGCCATTGTCCGCTCGCTGGCCGCCGGCGCCGATCAGGAACTGGCGACGTCGAATAGTGCCGTCATCTTCCATGACGGACAGGGGAAAATGACGATCAGTTACCATTCTCTGCCCTCTGACCACCGGCACCGATCAGGAACTGGCGACGGATGGTGCCATAGTCTTCCAGATCCAGCTCTACCGCCAACCCGTAGGGCAGCACGTTGCGCTGGGTCCACTCCTCTTTCCAGGCACCCTTGTCGTAGAAGTAGAGTCGCAGCGCCGTCACCCGATCCAGCATGGGCTGAATGCGCGGCTCGGTGCCTATCACCGGATCCGGGTAGAGGTAGCTCAGCCGCTCCAGCTTGTGATCCTTGAGCCGCCAGCCGACCCGCTGCAGGCCGGAGCGCGGCAGCATGCCATCGGGGTTGAGCCAGCCGCCACGCATGAAGGCCATGCCCCAGTCGTCGCTCTGCTGACCGAAGCGGGAGGCCGCCAGCAGCACCTTGTTGCTCTCGCCATCGATGCGGCCGCTGCGCGGCACCATCTGGGTGACGTCCCGCTCCAGCACGGAGAAGGCCAGTTGCAGCTCGGAGAGACGGGCCTCCTTGCGCTTGGCCACCTCGTCGCTGGTGAGCACCCCTTGCAGCACCTGATAGGCGCCCAGGCTCAGGCCGGCGAAGATGGCGATGGCCACCAGCATCTCCAGCAGGGTAAACCCCGCCTGACGCTGGTGCCGGTATGTGGGGAGAGGCGGATTCATGCTCATCGGCTGATATAGGTCCGGATCATGGCCACCGGGCTGTTGGCCTTGGGCGCGGTGCGCACTTCCATGTCCAGCGCCTTGAAGTTGCTGTCGGCGGTAGCGACGCCGCGATAGCGCCAGTACCAGGTCTGGCCCGCCATCTGCTCGTCCCCCTCCACCCAGCTGTCGCCGGGCCACTTGGCTTCGAGCTTCTGCTGCACCAGCTGGTTCTCCACCACCCAGGTCGCCAGGGTCTTCTGTTCCAGATAGTTGAGGCCGGAGAGGTGCTCGCTGGCGGTCTTCATCACCGCCAGCCCGGCGATGGCGAATACCGCCAGCGCCACCATGACTTCCAGCAGGGTCATGCCGCGGGCGTTCATTGCTCTTCCTCCTCGTCCTGCAGCAGGCGCAGGCGGCCGAACTCGTCCGCCTTGACGGTGCGCACATAGCGCTGATCGTCGTCCTGCTGGGTCAGGGTCAGCACGAAGGGGGTCAGCTCGCCACCGGGAAAGATGAACACCTGGGGCGTGCGCTCCTTCTCGTCGCGCCCCTTCTCGTACTTTTCGTCGGAGTCGGTCCGCCAGCTGAAGCCCTCGAGCTCGATGGCCAGCTGCATGTTGTCGGGCAGCTCGACCCGATCCAGCAGCTTGTCGCCGCTCATCACCTGCCACTTGCGATCCTTGGCCGCGCGCTGCATGAACTGCCAGCCGTTGTCCTCCACCCGCAGGCCCACCAGCCGGCCATCCATCACCGAGTACTCCTGCGCCTGCTGCAGCACGGCCATGAAGCGGCGCGCCTGCTTATCGAGCTCTCTATCCCCCCTGGCGCCGCCCATGCTGAGGGTGACGGCAGTGGCCACCAGTCCCATCAACATGGCCACCAGTAACACTTCCAGCAGGGTAAAACCGGCCTGGCGACTATGTTTCATGGCGCCAGCCTCAACTGCATGGCAGTAGCCTCGAGCCGACCCATCAACATGGCCACCAGCAACACTTCCAGCAGGGTAAAACCGGCCTGGCGACGAGCAGAAGAGGCCGCCTTCATTCAGGCAGCCTCGGGATGACTCGGTGAGCACGACGCGGCGAGATCACTTATTGGAAATCCTTCAGGTTCCAGTTGCCGATGTCGTCATCGGTACCGGCTTCGCCGTCAAGCCCCATGGAGAAGATGTCGATCTTGCCGAACTGGCCCGGGCTCAGCATCTGGTACGGGTTGCCCCAGGGATCCTGCGGCAGGCGCTTGATGTAGCCCCCTTCCCGGTAGCTGCGCGGCTCAGGTGCGGCGGTCGGCTTGTTGACCAGTGCGTCCAGCCCCTGCTCGGTGGTCGGGTAGCGGTTGTTGTCCAGCTTGTACATGTCGAGGGCGTTTTCCAGCGCCACTATGTCGGAGACCGCTTTCTGCTGGTCGGCCTTCTCCTTGTTGCCCATCAGGTTGGGCACCACCAGGCTGGCCAGGATCCCCAGGATCACGATGACCACCATCACTTCCAGCAGGGTAAAACCCGATTGACGACGCTTTTGCATGACTTACTCCCTCACGAAATGAGATGGCATGAACCATCAACGATTAACTGTTAAACCTCGATCGTTCGATGACGCCTGTCGGCTAATCGAACCTACGGAGTTGATTGGATTGGTAGGTTCGAATAGCGAAGCGTATTCGAACGTCCGAACCTTACATATTCACCATATTGTTCAGCTCGAGGATCGGCTGCAGGATCGACATCACGATAAACAGCACCACCCCGGCCATGGAGACCACCAGCATGGGTTCGAACACTCCGAGGGCGATGTTCACCTGGGTTTCGAACTCCCGATCCTGGTTGTCCGCCGCCCGCTCCAGCATGTTGTCGAGCTCGCCGCTCTGCTCGCCGGAGGCGATCATGTGCAGCATCATGGGCGGAAAAATTTTGGTTTCATCCAGCGACTTGCGCAGGCTGGTCCCCTCCCGCACCCGCTCGGTGGCTTCACCGATGCGCATGCGGGCAAAGTCGTTGGAGAGCACTTCGCCGGAGATCTTCATCCCCTCCAGCAGCGGCACGGCGCTGGCGTTGAGGATGCTCAGGGTGCGGGCGAAGCGGGCGGTATTGAGACCGCGGCTGACCCGGCCGATCACCGGCAGGCGCAGGATCACCTGGTGCCAGTGACGGCGACGCTTGTCGTCGCTCAGCCACCAGCGCCAGACAAAGCCGCCCACCAGCAGCAGCAACAGGAACCAGAGGCCGTAGTGCTGCATCAGCTCGCTGGTACCAATGAGGAAGCGGGTGGTGGCCGGCAGCTGCTGGCCCATGTGTTCGAACTGGGCCACCACCTTGGGCACCACGGCGGTGAGCAGGATGGAGATGACGCCGATGGCGACGCAGGTCAATACGATGGGGTAGATCATCGCCTGCAGCAGCTTGGTGCGCATGTGCTGACGTTGCTCGGTATAGTCGGCCAGGCGGTTGAGTACCTTCTCCAGGTGACCGGACTTCTCACCGGCCGCAACCATGGAGCGGAACAGCTGATCGAACACATGGGGAAAGGCGGCCAGCGAATCGGCCAGCGAATAGCCCTCCACCACCTTGCTGCGTACCGTGGCCACCATGCTGCGCAGGTGGGCCTTCTCGCACTGCTCGGCGACGGCCTTGAGCGCCTCCTCGATGGTGAGCCCAGCCCCCACCAGGGTCGCCAACTGGCGGGTGATCATCGCAAGCTCGGCGGTGCTGGCACCACGGCGGAACAACACGAAGCGGTTCGCCTCGCGCTTGGCCTTCTCGGTGGTCTCGTTCACCTCGAGCGGGGTCAGCCCCTGTTCGCGCAACAGCTGGCGTACCTGACGGGCGGAATCCCCCTCCAGTACGCCGCTCTTGTTGCGTCCCTTGCCGTCGAGGGCCTTGTATTCAAATGCCGCCATCTCAATCTTCCCGGGTCACGCGCAGCACCTCTTCGAGGCTGGTCTGCCCCTTGAGTACCTTGTCGATGCCGTCACGACGGATGCTGGGGGTATGACCCCGGATCAGTCGCTCGATGGCCAGTTCACCGCTGGCACTGTGGATCGCCTCGCGTACCGCCTCGTCCACCACCACCAGCTCGTGGATGCCGGTCCGGCCGCGATAGCCGGTGTGGTTGCACTGCTCGCAGCCCACCGGCCGCCACACCTGCTGATCCGGCGCCAGCTCGATGCCCATGGCGAGGCGCTCCTGCTCGGTAATGGGGCGCGGGGCGCGGCAATCGGGGCAGAGGGTGCGCACCAGCCGCTGGGCCAGTACCGCCAGCAGTGAGGAGGAGAGCAGGAAGGACTCGATGCCCATGTCCCGCATCCGGGTAATGGCACCGATGGCGGTGTTGGTGTGCAGGGTCGACATCACCAGGTGACCGGTCAGCGACGCCTGCACCGCGATCTGGGCGGTCTCGAGGTCACGAATTTCCCCCACCATCACCACGTCCGGGTCTTGGCGCAGAATGGCGCGCAGGCCGCGGGCGAAGGTCATGTCCACCTTGCTGTTGACCTGGGTCTGGCCCACCCCTTCGAGGTCATATTCGATGGGGTCTTCGACGGTCAGGATGTTGCGATCCCGCGAGTTGATCTCGGAGAGGGCCGCGTAGAGGGTGGTCGACTTGCCCGAACCGGTCGGGCCCGTCACCAGAATGATGCCGTGAGGCTTGCGAATGAGTTCGCTGATGATGTTGCGGTTGGCCAGCGTCATGCCGAGCTGCTTGAGCTCGAGCCGCACGTTGTTCTTGTCGAGCAGACGCAGCACCACCCGCTCGCCATAGCTGGACGGCATGGTGGAGACCCGCACGTCCACCGCCCGGCCGCCGATACGCAATGAGATGCGGCCATCCTGCGGCACCCGCTTCTCGGCGATGTCCATCCGCGACATGACTTTGATGCGTGACACCAGCAGGGAGGCGAGCTTGCGATGGGGGCGCAGGATCTCCCGCAGCACCCCATCGATGCGAAACCGGATCACCAGGGCCCGCTCGAAGGTCTCGATGTGGATGTCGGACGCCTCCTCCTTGATCGCCTCGCTCAACATGGCGTTGATGAGGCGGATGATGGGGGCATCGTCGTCGGCGTCCAGCAGGTCTTCACTCTGGGGCAGCTCTTCGGCCAGCGCGAAGAAGTCCATCTCGTTGCCGAGGTCCTCCATCAGCTGGCGCGCCTCGGAGGAGTCGCGCTGGTAGTGGGCCATCAGCAGCTCTTCGAAGGCCTCGCCGCCCATCTGCTCCACCGTGAAGGCACAACCCGCCACCCGTCGCACTTCCAGCAGGGTTTGCGGCGTCACGCCCTGGCGGCAGAGCAGCACCGGGGCCCCCTGCCGCTCGGTCAGGATGACGCCGAAGTTGCGGGCGAAGGCAAACGGCAGCTCGGGCAGGGCTGCCGGCATGTCGACGCCATCCAGCTGGTATGCCGCCATTACTTGTTACCCACGAATGGCTGGGACCCGCCGCTCGTCTGCGGGGCCGACTGCATCTGCTGGAGCTGCTTTTGTGCCTCTGGCGAGACGGTCACGTCCTGGCCGTACTGGGGCAGCACCTGACGCTTGGGCGAGGTGAGGTAGCCTTCCTGCGCCGCCGCCTCCTGCTGTTCGGAGCGGAACTGGGAGTACTTGTTGCTGGAGAGGCTGGTGTAGATGTCCGCATCCCGCAAAATGGTGGGCCGGATAAAGACCATCAGATTGCGCTTGAAGGTGGTATTGGTGGTGGAGCGGAACAGATAGCCCAGCACAGGGATGTCGCCCAGCAGCGGCACCTTGGAGACCTTCTCCTGATTCTGTTCGTCCATCAGGCCGCCCAGCACCACTGTCTCGCCACTCTTCACCAGCACGGCGTTCTTGATGGTACGGGTATCGAAGGTCGGGCCCAGATCAGCCGTACCGGTCGCTTGTTTCTGCGCCACGCTGGAGACCTCCTGCTCGATGTTGAGCAGCACGGAGTCCCCTTCGTTGATCTGCGGCGTCACCACCAGCTTGGTCCCCACCGTCTTGCGTTCGATGGTGTTGAACACCTGATCGCTGGTGGTGGAGCTCTGGAAGCCGCTCTGCACCGGCACTTCCTGGCCGACGTTGAAGGAGGCTTCCTTGTTGTCCATGGTGACGATACTCGGGGTGGAGAGAATATCGCTCTTGATATTGGTCGACAGGGCCGTCACCAGCGCGGCCCAGTTGCCTCTGTAGAAACCGGCCGCCATACCGTTGAAGCCACCCGCCAGCTTGGACAAGGAGTCCGTATTGCTATTGTCCTTGTAATCCTTGGCCGCGATGGCCACCGAACCGATCGGCAGGTTGGTGTCGGTAAACTGGGTGCCGCCGCCATTGGTGTTGGCCCACTGCACCCCGAGGTTGAGGCCGTCGCCATCGGCGATCTCGACGATAATCGCCTCCACCAGCACCTGGGCACGGCGGATGTCGAGCTTGGCCACCACCTGCTCCAGCTCGGCCATCACGTCCGGCTGGGCGGTGATCACCAGCGCATTGGTGGTCTCGTCGGCGGAGATGGCCAGCTTGCCACCGCCGATGCTGGCACCACCGCCTGTGGTGGTGGCCGCGCCGCCCTTCTTGTCCGCTTCGATGCTGGAGCTGACGCCCTTGAGCACCTCCACCAGATCCTTGGCCTTGCCGTATTTCAGATAGAAGACCCGGGTGTTGCCCTGGCTCTGCAGGTCACGGTCGAGCTGGTGCACCATCTGGATGATGCGCGCGCGCGCCTTGGGCTCGCCGCTCACCACCACGGAGTTGGTGCGCTCGTCGGCCACCACCTTGGGGGCCAGCAGCAGGGAAGTGTTGGCCCCCTGGTTGTTGCCGTCCTTGTTGAGGTTGGTCACCAGCCGCACCATCTCGCCGGCGGAGGCATACTTCAGCTTGACGATGTCCACTTCCTGGTCGCCCGCCTTGTCGACCCGGCGCACCACTTCCACCAGCCGGTTGACCACGGCGGCGCGGCCGGTAATCAGCAGCACGTTGGAGGGATCGTAGTGGACCACGTTGCCGCCGCCGGCGTTGTCGTTGAGCTGGCGCAGCAGCGGCGCCAGCTCGCGCACCGAGACGTTGCGCACCGGCACGACCCGGGTCACCATCTCGTCGCCGCTACCGGGGTTGCTCTCGTCCACCACCGGGATGGCGGAGGTCTTGGCATCCTTGGAGCGCACCACCTTGAGCACGCCGTTGTCCATCGGGACCACGGCGAAGCCATAGACGTCGAGCACGCTCAGGAAGAACTGGTAGTACTGGTCTTCGTTGAGCAGGTCATAGCTGCGGACGTTGATCTTGCCCCGTACCGACGGCTCTATGATGATGGTCTTGTTCAGGTTCTTGCCGACCGTGTTGATGAACTCTTCGATGTCGGCATTCTTGAAGCTGGCGGAGTATTCGGTGGCCCAGGCTGAGCCTGCCATCATCAACGCCGCGGCCACGGTGGCCAGACGCCAGCCCTTCCCTTTATTTGTCATTCTTGGTGCTACTCCAATTCATTATTCTGACAAGCCGACATAAACGTCGTAGAGCTGTCCTTGCCGCTCGACGGTGACGGTCATTTCCGTTGCGCCAGCCACCTGTTGCATCGCCTGCATGGCCTGAGCGTTATCCCGCAGATCCAGCCCGTTGATGCTGACCGCCATGTCGTTGGCGACCAGCCCGAGTTGATTGAACAGTTCCGGATTGCGACCCGGATTGAGACGATAGCCGACCATGCGACCATCGACCCGGACCGGTGAAATATTGAGGTAATCGGTGATCTTGCCGGGGTTGCCCATCAGTTCGTTGCGCACCGAGGAGAGCTTGTCGTCCTGCTTGCCCTGCTGGGGCAGCGGCTTGCCGTACTCCTCCCCGTCCAGCATCAGGGTCTCGTCGCGCCCATCCCGCTCGATGATGACACGGTCGGCAAATACCTGGCGGATCTTGGCCTGGGTGCCGTCGATGAGGTCACCGATGCCATAGGAGTTCTGCAGCCCGTTGTGGGCGATGATGGCGATGGACTTGGCGGGATCGGAACTCGCCAGCACGCCATTGAGCTGGGCGTTGAGCTGGGTCTTGGGAGCATCGGCTGCGACAACATCGGCCGCCTGGGCCTGCTGCTTGGCCTTGCCGAACAGCGCCAGCCGGCTGACGCCGCTCAGATCGAGCCGGTTTGAACCCTGGCCCTGACTGGCTACCACCGACGGCTGCCAGGGCTGACTGACGGGGCGACTGCCAAGATCCAGCAGACGCCAGGTGAGACCGGCACACTGGTGGGCCAGCAACAGCAGCAGAAGCCAGAACAGAGGCTGGCTGAAACGGGAGAGTGGCACGGTTTTAAAACGGGCCAGAAGGGAGCTCAACAAGTCATCCCTGAACGGTAGCGTCATGTTTATCAATATTTTCTGGCATCCAAATCGGTTGGCTATTGTGTACGGCAATGGACCCAGAGACAACCGACCGGATGGGAGTAAGCTGCGAAAATTGACATTCCGTCACACCCTTGGGCCCCCTGTTTCTATCCCGGGGCCTGCCTCTGGTATAATCAGGCACCCCTTTCAGCCATTCCGGAGTCGATTCATGCCGAACCCCGCAGAAATCCCAACCCAGGTCCGTCTCGACAAGTGGTTGTGGGCGGCACGTTTTTACAAGACCCGCAGCCTGGCCCGCGACCAGATTGAAGGGGGCAAGGTGCACTACAACGGCCAGCGCAGCAAGCCGGGCAAGCATGTCGAGGTCGGCGCCCTCATTCGTTTCTGGCAGGGCCAGGACGAGCGGGAGGTGCGGGTGCTCGAGGTGAGCGAGCAACGCAAATCCGCCCCGCTGGCCCAGCAGCTCTATGAAGAGACCGAGGCCAGCCTGAAACGACGGGCGGAAAACAGCGAGGCACGCCGCTTCAACAGCCAGTTTGCCCCGAGCCCCGAGCGTCGCCCCGACAAGCAGGAGCGGCGCCAGCTGATCAAGGTCAAGCAATATTGACCCGCCAAGATGGCCCTTTTATGACGACAGATGGCGGAATAAGTTCCTAACCATCTGTTTATTAATGTTTTTATCTATTTACCCCACCGAAGAACCCAGGAATGCATGATGAGTAACCAAGATCTCCTGTATCGCTATCTGTTCGAAGAGTACGAAGTCCGGGGCGAGCTGGTCCAGCTGGACCACACCTACCGCCACGTGGTGGAGGCTCAGAACTATCCGGTACAGGTGCAAAAACTGCTGGGTGAACTGCTGGTCGCCACCAGCCTGCTGACCGCCACCCTCAAGTTCGAAGGCTCCATCACGGTACAGCTGCAGGGCAACGGCCCGATACGGCTGGCCGTCATCAACGGCGACAACAACCAGCAGCTGCGCGGCGTGGCCCGCTACGAGGGTGAACTGCCGAGCGACGGCAAGTTGCAGAGCCTGATCGGGGAAGGCCAGCTGGTCATCACCATCACCCCGGAGCAGGGTGAACGCTATCAGGGCATCATAGCGCTGGACGCCGACACCCTGGCCGGCTGCCTGGAGCAGTACTTTACCCAGTCCGAACAGCTGGCGACCAAGCTCTGGATCCGCACCGGCTACCACCAAGGCGCGCCGCGCGCCGCCGGCATCCTGCTGCAGGAGCTGCCCGCCCAGAGCGAGGATCACGGCGACGACTTCGAGCACCTGACCCAGCTCACCAGCACCATCAAGGATGAAGAGCTGTTCGGCCTGGAAGCGGAAGAGATCCTTTACCGTCTCTACCACCAGGACAAGGTGCGGGTGTTCGATCCGCAGGCGGTCGAGTTCCGCTGCACCTGCTCCCGCGAGCGTTGCGAGGGGGCCCTGTTGCAGATCGAGAAGGAAGAGGTAATGGAGATGGTGCAGGAGCTCGGCAAGATCGGCATGCACTGTGATTATTGTGGTGCCCAGTACGAATTTGATGGGATCGATGTCGAAACCCTGTTCAGCGGGGCTCCCGGTAATGATGCAAACAAGTTACACTAATTGAAGGCGGGCAAAACCCGCCTTTAACTTAAATAACAAAAAAATACCCTATTTTATAA